>CANGYC010000219.1 GCA_947457975.1 Comamonadaceae bacterium
ACACCACCCCCAGCAACTACCTCAATGTCCCCCTGAGTTTTTCAAGGCGCGACGATGCGCTGTTGCTGCACCTGAACCTGGGCCTGCGCAACGACCGGCTGGCGCAGAAAACCCACGCCACCTGGGGCGCTGCCACCGAACTGCAGCTGCGCCCGGGGCTGCAGTTCATTGCGGAGAGCCATGGAGAAAGCGGCAGACGAGCTTTCCTGCACGGCGGCCTGCGCTACTGGCTGGTGCCCGACCGGGTGCAGCTCGATGCGACCTACGGCACCGAAATGCGCGCAGGCACATCGCAGCGCTGGATCTCCTTCGGCGTGCGCCTGTTGACGCCGGCCTTCCTGCCCTGAGGCTGGGATCAGCCTGCCAGGTGCTTGCGCAGGTAGCGGCCGGTGTGGCTGGCCTCCAGAGCGGCCAGGTCCTCCGGCGTGCCCACGCCCACCACGGTGCCGCCGCCGGAGCCGCCCTCGGGGCCCATGTCGATCAGCCAGTCGGCTGTCTTGATGACGTCGAGGTTGTGCTCGATCACCACGATGGTGTTGCCCGCATCGCGCAGCTGGTGCAGCACCTTGAGCAGCAGCGCAATATCGCCAAAGTGCAGGCCGGTGGTGGGCTCATCCAGGATGTAAAGCGTGCGGCCCGTGTCGCGCTTGGACAGCTCCAGCGCGAGCTTGACGCGCTGCGCCTCACCCCCTGAGAGCGTGGTGGCGCTTTGGCCCAGCTTCACGTACGACAGGCCCACGTCCAGCAGGGTTTGGAGCTTGCGTGAAATCGCCGGCACGGCGCTGAAGAACTCGGCCGCATCCTCCACCGTCATGGCCAGGATCTGCGCGATGTTCTTGCCCTTGTAGAGCACCTCCAGGGTTTCGCGGTTGTAGCGCTGGCCCTGGCAAATGTCGCAGGGCACGTAGACGTCTGGCAGAAAGTGCATTTCCACCTTGACCACGCCGTCGCCCTGGCAGGCCTCGCAGCGCCCGCCCGCCACATTGAAGGAAAAGCGCCCCGCACCGTAGCCTCGCTCCTTGGCCGTGTTCATCTCGGCCATGAGCTCGCGGATGGGCGTGAACAGGCCCGTGTAAGTGGCCGGGTTGCTGCGCGGCGTGCGGCCAATGGGCGACTGGTCGACATTGATCACCTTGTCGAAGTACTCCATGCCCTCGATGGCCTCGTGCGGCGCAGGCTCCTCGTTGGCGCGGTACAGGTGGCGGGCCACGGCGGCATACAGCGTGTCGTTGACCAGCGTGGACTTGCCCGAGCCCGAGACACCCGTCACGCAGGTGAAGAGGCCCACCGGCACGTCCACCGAGACCTTCTTGAGGTTGTGGCCGGTGGCGCCCACGATGCGCAGCGCCTGCAGCGCCAACGCCGGCTTGCCGCGCGGCGCGGGCTCGCTGACCTGCACGGGCAGCCAGGGCGTGCGGCGCGCCGGCACCGGGATGGTCAGCACCCGCGAGAGGTACTTGCCCGTGAGCGAATCAGGGTGCGCAGCCACCTCGTCGCAGGTGCCTTGCGCCATCACGCGGCCGCCGTGGATGCCGGCACCCGGGCCCATGTCGATCACGTGATCGGCGGCCCGGATCATGTCTTCGTCGTGCTCGACCACCAGCACGCTGTTGCCGATGTCGCGCAGGTGCTGCAGGGTGGCAATGAGGCGGTCGTTGTCGCGCTGGTGCAGGCCGATGCTGGGCTCGTCGAGCACGTACATCACGCCCGTCAGGCCCGAGCCGATCTGCGAGGCCAGGCGAATGCGCTGCGACTCGCCGCCCGAGAGCGTCTCGGCGCTGCGGTCCAGACTGAGGTAGCTCAGGCCCACGTCGTTGAGAAACTTCAGGCGCAGGCCGATTTCGCGCACCACCTTGCCGGCAATGTCGGCCTTGGCGCCCTGCATCACCAGGCCTGAGAAGTAGTCCAGGCATTCACGCAGGGTAGCGCCGCTGATGTCATAAATGGCCTTGCGGCCGCCGTCCTCGGCGTTGACCAGGAACACATGCCGGGCCTCGCGCTTGAGGCGTGTGCCCCGGCAGTCGGGGCAGGACTGCACGCTGCGGTAGCGGGCCAGCTCTTCGCGCACGGCGCTGGAATCGGTGTCACGCCAGCGGCGCTCGAAGTTCGGGATCACGCCCTCGAAGGGGTGCTTCTTGCTCACCCTGCGCCCAGCCGAGCTGCCCGACTCCATGAGGTAGCTGAACTTGATGTCTTCCGCGCCCGAGCCTTGCAGGATGACCTGCTGCACCGTAGGCGGCAGGTCTTCAAAGGCGTCCTCAATATTGAACTGGTAATGCTTGGCCAGGCTCTCAAGCAGAGCGAAGTAAGACGCGTTGCGCCGGTCCCAGCCCTTGATGGCGCCACTGGCTAGGCTGAGCGTGGGGAAAGCCACCACGCGCTGGGGATCAAAGTACTCGCGGTGCCCCAGGCCGTCGCAGCAGGTGCAGGCGCCCATGGGCGAGTTAAAGGAAAACAGGCGCGGCTCCATCTCGGCCAGCGAGTAGTCGCACACCGGGCAGGCGAACTTGGCGCTGAAGAGCCGCTCGCCTGCGCCGGGGGCCGCGTCCATGTCCAGCGCCACCGCCTTGCCGCTCGCCAGGCCCAGAGCGGCTTCAAAGCTTTCCGCCAGGCGCTGCTTGAGCTGGTCGAACTCCTGCCGGTCGCCCTCGGTGGGGGCATGGCGCACCTTGATGCGGTCGATCACCACGTCAATGTCGTGCTTCTCGGCCTTCTTGAGTTTGGGCAGTTGCTCAGCTTCGTAAATCTGGCCATCGACGCGAAAGCGCACGTAACCGCGCGCCTGCATCTGCTCGAACACATCGACGAACTCGCCCTTGCGATCGCGCGCCACGGGCGCCAGGATCATGAGCTTGGTGCCTTCGGGCAGGGCCAGCACGGCATCGACCATTTCGCCCACACTCTGGGCCTGCAGCGGCTGGTCGTGATCAGGGCAAAAGGGCGTGCCCGCGCGGGCGTACAAGAGGCGCAGGTAGTCGTGGATCTCGGTGACCGTGCCCACGGTGGAGCGCGGGTTGTGCGAGGCGGCTTTTTGCTCGATGGAAATCGCCGGGGACAGTCCCTCGATCACGTCTACGTCGGGCTTGTCCATGAGCTGCAAGAACTGGCGCGCGTACGTGGACAGACTTTCCACGTAGCGCCGCTGGCCTTCGGCATACAGCGTGTCAAAGGCCAGCGAGGACTTGCCCGAACCCGACAGGCCGGTGATCACCACCAGCTGGTTGCGCGGGATGTCCAGGTCGATGTTCTTGAGGTTGTGCGTGCGCGCTCCGCGGATGCTGATGCGCTGGGCGCTCAGGGCCTGGGCGAGGTACTTGCTGTCGGTGAGGTGGTTCAAGGGGAAAAACTCAAGCGCCGGCCATCGCGGCGAACCGGACATGATAGACGGCCCACAGCTTTCGGGCAGCGTCCTGCCTCAATGAAAGACAATAGCCCTTTTTATTGGCCCGGGCGGGTCAGACGCCAGCCCGATCAGCCTCCCGCCTTGCCTGCCCTGTGTCCTCCTCCACCGACGCCCTGCCCATGACACCGACCGAGCTGCGCTCGAGTCTGTCGCTGTCAGCCATTTTTGCCATGCGCATGCTGGGCTTGTTCATGGTGCTGCCCGTCTTTGCCCTGGAAGCGGCCCGCTACCCCGGCGGGGACGACCCGACCCGCGTGGGCCTGGCCATGGGCATCTACGGCCTGACCCAGGGCCTGCTGCAAATTCCCTTCGGCATGGCGTCCGACCGCTTCGGGCGCAAGCGGGTCATCGTGATCGGCCTGATCATCTTTGCGCTGGGCAGCTTCATCGCCATGGCTGCCACCAGCCTGATGGGTCTGACCATCGGCCGGGCCGTGCAGGGGGCCGGCGCCATTTCGGCGGCGGTGACCGCCCTGCTGGCCGACCAGACCCGCGACGAGGTGCGCACCCAGGCCATGACCCTGGTGGGCGTGAGCATCGCGCTCATGTTCGCGCTGTCGCTGGTGGTGGCACCCCTGTTGGCCGAACAGATTGGCCTGCCAGGCCTGTTTGCCCTGACCGGCGTGTTGGCCCTGGCATGCATCGCCGTGGTGCTCAAAGTCACGCCACCCGAGCCTGCCCAGTCCCAAGAGCGGCCGCGCGGCAGCCTGATGCTGGTGCTCAGGCAGCCTGCCTTGCTGCGGCTGGACCTGGGCGTGTTTGTGCTGCACGCGGTGCAATTGGCGATGTGGGTGGCCATTCCGGTCCTGTTGGTGGAGGCGGGCCTGGCCCGCGCCGAGCACTGGAAGGTGTACACGCCCACGGTGCTGGCCTCTTTTGTGGTGATGCGCGGCACGCTCTACCCGCTGGAGCGGCGCGGCCACCTGCGCGTGGTGTTCCTGGCCTCGGTGGGCCTGATCGCCGCGGTGCAGCTGGGGCTTTTG
>CANGYC010000220.1 GCA_947457975.1 Comamonadaceae bacterium
CATTTACGGCCTGCTCTATGCCTCCGTTTTCACTGCCATTGGCGTGGCTGGGATACCCCGTACGGTGGGCATCATCCAGCCGATTCTGTTGCTGTTCTTCGTGGGGGCATCGCGTGCGTTGGCCCGGGTCTGGCTGGGTGACCAGTACCTGAGCATCTTGAAACGTGCTTCACGCCCCAAGGTGCTGATCTATGGCGCAGGCACCACCGGTCGTCAGTTGGCCGCAGCCATGGCCAACAGCCACGAAATGCAGGTAGTGGGATTTCTGGACGACGACGACCGCCTGCACGGTCACGTTCTTAACGGTCAGCCCATTTACAACCCAGCCGACTTGGACACGCTGGCGACCACGCTCAACATCAGCAACGTGCTGCTGGCCATGCCCAGCCTTTCTCGCCGCCGACGCAACGAGATCCTCAGCCAAATCCGCAGCGCCCATGTCGCTGTTCGCACCCTGCCGAGCATGACCGATCTGGCCCAAGGAAAGGTCAGCATTTCAGACTTGCGCGAACTGGACATTGATGACCTTCTGGGGCGTGAACCTGTGGCGCCCAATCACATCCTCTTGGCCAAGAACATCGTGGGCAAGGTGGTGCTGGTCACTGGTGCAGGTGGCTCCATCGGGAGCGAGCTTTGCCGGCAGATTCTGGCCATTGCACCAGCCAAGCTCCTCTTGATCGAGCAGAGTGAATATGCACTTTACGGTATTCATCAGGAACTCGAAGACAAACGAACAGAGGTGGGGACGGTTTTGGTGCCTTTGCTGGCTTCTGTGCAGGACAGCGATCGCATGTGCGAAATCATGTCTACATGGCGGCCCGATACGGTCTACCACGCGGCTGCCTACAAACATGTGCCCTTGGTGGAGCACAACCCTGCCTCAGGCGTCAAGAACAATGCTCTGGGGACCTTGTGCACTGCCCACGCGGCTGCAGAAAATGGCGTTGCCGATTTTGTTCTGATCAGCACTGACAAGGCCGTGCGCCCCACCAACGTGATGGGAGCCAGCAAGCGATTGGCTGAGATGGTGCTGCAGGCCTTGGCTGCGACTCCTTCCAAGACCCGGTTCAGCATGGTGCGCTTCGGAAATGTGTTGGGCTCTTCTGGTTCGGTGGTACCCAAGTTCCGTCAGCAAATCCGCGACGGTGGTCCGATCACGCTCACGCACAGTGAAGTCACGCGCTACTTCATGACCATTCCGGAGGCAGCACAGCTGGTTATCCAGGCTGGCGCCATGGCCAAGGGGGGCGATGTGTTTGTTCTTGACATGGGGGAGCCTGTCAAGATCATCGATCTGGCCCGGCGCATGATCGAGCTTTCTGGCCTGAGCGTGAGAGATGAGCAACAACCCGATGGAGACATCGAGATTGAAGTCACGGGCCTGCGCCCCGGGGAAAAGCTTTATGAGGAGTTGCTCATCGGCGAGAACCCGCAACCGACCTTGCATCCCCGGATCATGAAAGCACACGAAGAGTTCACGCCGTGGGCTGAACTGGAAACACGCATCCGGGCTCTTGAGATGGCGCTCAATGCCAACGACGTGGCTGTCATCCGCATGATGATGCGAGAGTTGGTGGGAGGCTACACCCCCAGCGATGACATCGTCGACTGGGTGTACCTGGAGCAGGAGTCGGAAGCGGGGAAGCTGGCTGCTGCAGACTGAAATCGTGCAAACGATGCTTCAGGTGATTTCCTTGATGAGCCCCTCGTCTGAGATCTCATCTGTGACAAAGCAATCCCTGAACGTAAAGTAAAGCGACGAAAAAAACATCGCCACCAGCACCAGCACGGCGGGGAACATGGCGACCGCTGCAAACTCCGGGCTGCCCAAGAGTGTGGCCAGCAGGGTGATGCCCAGCCCCACGCCCAGCAGCAGCCCCATCCACACCAGGCCGAATACCAGGAAGGCGCCTTTGTTCTTCCAGCAGGCCATGAAGCTGAAAAACATGCTCTTGGCAGGCGTGATGCCATGCCAGTGCACCAGCGCCGGGGCATGCCAGAACATCAGGGACAGCGGCAGGTAGAGCAAGATGGTCGCCCACATGGCTGTCTGGAAGGCGGGGCGGTTGACCACTTCCTCGGTGATCTTTCCTCCGAAGAGATACAGGCGCGCGAACTCGCCTCCGTCCAAGAGGGTGGAGATGCCCAGCAGAATCAGAAAGCTCACCGCGTAGTAGGCCCCCAGCACCATCATGGCCCGCGCCCGCTGCTTGCCTGCACGGAAGGCGGTGGCCAGGATGGCGGGCATGGGGAAATGGCCGCGTTCGGCTTCCTGCGTGGCCGCCATCAGGCCCAGGGTGGCGGCCGGCAGCAGGGCCAGTGCCAGGGCCGAGCCGATGAGGGGCAGGAGGCTGGCCACCGAGAGCAGGGCCATGAACATGAAGAACAGCCCCGACATGGCCAGCGGCTGCTTGAAGAACATGCGCACCCCTTGCTTGGCCCAGGCCAGGCCCGTGCGGGGTGGAACGAGGTTCAGGCGCACAGGGATGCTTCCAGTTGGGAGGTGGGCACCTCCAGCTTGTAGGGGCGGTCCTGGCAGTGGCGCAGCACGCGCTCGAAATGGGCCGGATCGTGCGCCTGCAGCACCGCCGCATCGCGGGGCAGGTGGTAGTCCCAGAGGCGCGAGGTCCAAAAGCGCAGGGCGCCAGCACGCTGCATGGCCGGCAGCAGCCGCCGCTCTTGCGGCGTGAGCGGCCGCACGGCCTGGTAGGCCGACACCATGGCCTCTGCGCGGGGCATGTCTTTGGCGCCGGTGGCCAGATCAATACACCAGTCGTTCAGGCACACCGCCAGGTCGAACAGAAAGGTGTCGCAGCCTGCGAAATAGAAGTCAAAAAAGCCGGTGAGCTGGGCCTCGGGGCCTTGGCCCTCGAACATCACGTTGTCGCGGAACAGGTCGGCATGCACCGGCCCACGGGGCAGGCTCCGGTAGGCGGCCTGGGCGGCGGTGTGGTTCTGGAAGGCCAATTCACCCAGGATGAGCGCTTTCTGCGCCTCGCTCAGGTAGGGCAGTACCACAGGCACGGTCTCGTTCCACCAGGCCAGGCCCCGCAGGTTGGGCTGCGCCATGCCGAAGTCCTGGCCGGCCAGGTGCATGCGTGCCAGCATGTCACCCACAGCGGCGCAGTGGTGGGCCGTGGGCGCCAGTTCGCTGCGGCCGCGCAGCTTGTTCACCACGGCCGCCGGCTTGTCCTTGAGGCGGTGAAGAATCTCGCCGCCTTGCATCACCTCGGTCTTGCCCTTTTTCACGGTCACCCAGGGGCTGGTCTGTGGGTCGGGCACCGGAATGCCGCACTGGGCCAGGTGCTTCATGAGGTGCAGGTAAAAGGGCAGCTGCTCGAAGGACAGGCGCTCAAAGAGCGTCAGCACCCACTCGCGCTGGTCGGTGTCGGCAAAGTAGTTGGTGTTCTCAATGCCGCCCGCGCAGCCCTTGAGCGAGCTCAGTTGCCCCAGGCCCAGCGATTGGAAGAATTCGGCGGCCTCCTCAAAAGAGACCTCGGTGAACACAGCCATGAAGAAATTCCAGGGAAGGCTTCAGAACTGCTTGAAGTTCCACATGCGCTGGCCGGCGTTGGCGCCGCCTTGCACATCGGCGGGGCGGATTTCGTAGGCAGGCATGTCGTTCTTGGGCTGCACACTGATGCGCTGCGTCTGGCCGCCTACGCGCAATTCATCAATGCGCGTGCCCGCGTCTTCGGTGCGGATGCGCTCAATCGTCTGGTTGCTGCGGCTGGGCTGCACGCTGGGGTCCACCAGGCGGCCTGCAGGCGCCTCAGCCGGCGATGTGGTCTGCGCGGCCGCGGGCAGGGTGTGGGCCAGGGTCAGCAGAAAGAAGGCGAGCAGCGGTCGGGCTTGGGAGTGCATGGCTTTGATTGTAGGGCGGGTAGCCCTCACCCCGGCCCTCTCCCAGGGGGAGAGGGGGGAAGTCCAGGGGGGGGGCTGGGCTCCTACGGGAGCCACGCTCCTGGTAGGAGCCCAGTCCCCTGGGCGATCCTCGGCGCACCAGCCCCCACGCTTCCTGGACAATCCCCCCATGAGCCACAAAACCCTGCTGCTGGTGGACGGGTCCAGCTACCTTTACCGCGCTTTCCACGCCATGCCCGACCTGCGGGCCATCCCGGGTGATCCGACGAGCCCGGCCACTGGGGCCATTCGCGGCATGATCAATATGATGCAAAAGCTGCGCAAGGACGTGCAGGCCGACTATGCGGCCTGTGTGTTCGATGCCAAGGGCCCCACCTTCCGAGACGCGCTCTACCCCGATTACAAGGCGCACCGCGCGCCCATGCCGGACGACCTGCGCAGCCAGGTGGAGGCCATCCATGAAGTGGTGCGGCTCATGGGCTGGCTGGTGCTGGATGTTCCCGGGGTGG
>CANGYC010000221.1 GCA_947457975.1 Comamonadaceae bacterium
CAGCTGGCAGCTGCGCGTAGAGAACAAATCCCTGCAGCACCCGGGGGCCTGCGACAAGCTGCTGCTGGCCCTGCAGTCGCTGGACGAGTCGGCTCCGCGCCGTCTGGCGGTGGAGCTCGGCTCCGTTGGCGACAGCCTGGCCCGGCGCCTGTCGGCCGCCCAGGCCGAACGCCAGCGCCGCGCTGAAGAGATCATCGACAATGACGCTTTCGTGCAGGACATGGTCCGCCAATGGGGCGCGCGCATCGTCCCAGGCAGCATCAAGCCTTGGACTGCCGCGCCAGCCTCGGGCGAGCCCGTATGATCCCTCGCCGCATGACGCTGCCCCTTTCACTCAAAGGCGCTTGAGCGCCTTTTTTTCAAGCAACCTCCCGAAGGATTTCCGCCATGTTCAACAAAGGACAACTCGCCGGTCTCATGAAGCAGGCCCAGGCCATGCAGGACAACCTCAAGAAGGCCCAGGATGAACTGGCCTTCGTGGAAGTGACGGGTGAGTCCGGCTCGGGCCTGGTCAAGGTCACCATGACCTGCAAGCACGAGGTCAAGCGCGTGCAGATCGATCCCAGCCTGCTGGCCGATGACAAGGACATGCTCGAAGACCTGGTGGCCGCGGCCTTCAATGCCGCCGCCCGCAAGGCCGAGGACACCAGCCAGGAAAAGATGGGCAAGCTCACCGCCGGCATGCCGGGCCTGCCCGGCGGCATGAAGCTCCCCTTCTGACGCGCTTTACAGCGCCTGCATTGTTCATGGCAGATGGCAACGCCCTCGATGGCCTGACCCAGGCCCTGCGCCGTTTGCCCGGCGTGGGGGCCAAGTCGGCTGCACGCATGGCTTTTCACCTCCTGCAGCATGACACGCAGGGTGCGCTTGAGATCGCGCGGGCCCTGGAGCACGCCGTGAGCCATGTGCGTCACTGCACCCAGTGCAACACCCTGACCGAGCAGGAAGTGTGCGTTACCTGCCAGAACCCGCAGCGGGACCGCAGCAAGCTGTGTGTGGTGGAGACCCCCGCTGACCAGGCGGCCATGGAACGTACCTTGGCCTACAAGGGCCTGTACTTCGTGCTGATGGGCAAGCTCAGTCCGCTCGATGGCATTGGGCCGCAGGACATCGGCCTGCAGCAGCTCTTTGACCGCGTCGCCCCGCGCGATGCCGCTGGGCAACTGCAGCCGGCCCAGGTGCATGAGGTCCAGGAAGTGATCCTGGCTACCAACTTCACGGCCGAGGGCGAGGCCACGGCCCACGTGATTGCCCAAGGCCTCAAGAGCCGCGGGGTGCAGGTGACCCGGCTGGCGCGCGGGGTTCCGGTGGGCAGTGAGCTCGAATACGTGGACCTCGGTACCATTGCGCACGCGCTGGTGGACCGGCGCTGACCTGCCAATTCGCCTTCCCTGGATATGAACCACAGCTCCTTCACCATCGCCTACTGGTGCATCCTGATCGCAGCCATGCTGCCCATCGTCTGCGCCGGCATCGCCAAGTCCGGCATGATGAACAAACCGCGCAAAGACGGCGGCTACGACAACCACGATCCCCGCAGCTGGCTGGCACGGCAAGGCGACTGGCGGGCCCGCGCCAACAACGCCCAGGCCAACAGCTTCGAGGCCCTGCCTTTTTTCTTTGCGGCCGTGATCGTGGCCCACCAGCTCAAGGCCGTACAGCTGAGCCTGGATCTGATGGCCGTGGCCTTCGTGCTGCTGCGCGTGGCCTACATCTACCTCTACCTCGTCGACCGTGCCGCCTTGCGCAGCCTGGTCTGGGCCCTGGCTTTCCTGGTCAACGTGATCATCCTGTTCCTGGGCGTGCGCTGAGCTCACCGGGCGGTGCTTGATTGGGGGCCTGGGCAGGTGCCTGGTCGGGCTTGAGTAAAAACCCCCACGGGGATGATCCGGATGCAGGCCTGCAGGCCTGTCCTTATGCTGTATTGCAGCAATCGCAGGCTGCAACGCGCCATGTCCCGTCCTCGATCATTCCACCGCCGTGCTTTCACCCAGCATCTCTTGCTGTCCGCCGCCATGGTGGGCGCTCCGGTGCTGCGGGCGCAGCCTCGGCTGGAAAAAAGCCGCCTGACCGTGGCGGTCGGCGGCAAGGCCAGTTTTCTGCACCTTCCTCTGACCATTGCGGACCAGCTGGGCTACTTTCGCAGCGAAGGTCTGTCGCTGGACATCCATGACGTGACCCATCCGCAGCGGGCCCTGGATCTGGTGCTCGAGGGTGGCGCCGAAGTGTGTGCAGGCCGGTTTGAGCACACTTTGCTGCTGCAGGCGCGGGGTATGGCTCACCAGGCCTTCGTGTTGGAAGCACGTGCTCCTCAGGTGGCTTTCGGGGTCTCTACACGCAGCCTGCCGGCCTACCGCTCGGCCGCCGATCTCAAGGGCAAGCGCATCGGCGTGTCCGAACCCGGCTCACTTGCGCATCTGCTGGCCAAGCTGGTGCTGGCCCGCGCTGGCCTGCGTCCTGAGGACGTGGCCTTGGTCGAGGTTGGGGCAGGTGCTGCCGTCACAGCCATTCGCTCGGGCCAGATCGATGCGCTGGCCCAGTTCGAACCCGTGATGACCACACTGGAGCAGCGCGCCGAGGTTCGTATCGTGTCCGATACCCGCACCCTCAAGGGCACCATCGAGGCCTTCGGTGGCCCCATGCCCGCCAGTTGCCTGCATGCACCCACCGAATTCGTGCAGCGTCATCCTGCCACCTGCCAGGCCTTGGCCAACGGCATCGTCCATGCCTTGAAGTGGCTGCAGACCGCTGGCCCCGGTGATTTGCTCAAGGCCGTGCCTGAGGGCTATTTTCTGAGCGACCGAGCCCTCTACCTGGCGGCCTTCAACAAAGTGCGTGAGGCCATGTCGCCCGACGGGCTGATGCCGCCTGAGGCCGCCCGCCATGCCCTGCGGGTTCTCGCCAGCATGGATGCCGGGCTGCGGCCCGAGCGCATCGATGTGGAACGCGCCTACACCAATGAATTTGCCCGGCGCGCCAAGGGGCGTTTCCGGGCCTGAGGTTCACGGGCCTACATCGCCCCCAACCCACCTTACCCGACCGCCCCTTCTTGTCCGGCTCACCCGGCCTTGGCGACCTTTTCTTTTTTCTTGATCGGCTGGGGCGCGGCCGCCGTGCGCACGTTCTTTTTCCCTTCACTGGCCTTGGCGCTGCTGCCCGCCTGCACCGGCATGTAGAGCACCACGGCCTGGCCCGGTTTGAGGGCGGCGCTGGCGGTGGACTTGTTCCAGTCAGCCACCTGTTGGGGGCTGAGTTTGTAGCGTTTGGCCAGGCTGGCCACCGTTTCACCCTTGCGGGCCTTGACGGTGGTGCGTCGGGTCGCGACTTCTGGCGCCAAGCCCAGCTTGCCGTTGTCTGCCACCTGGCTGGAGACGTCTTGCTGGTTTTTGGCACCACGCGGCACCAGCAGGGCGGAGCCCGCCTTGATGAGCATGCGCGGCGGGATGCTGTTGACTGAACGCAGGTCGGCCTCGCTCATGCCGGTGCGTTTGGCCGCCTCGGCCACGCTCATGGTGGAGGGCACCGTCCAGGCTGTCCAGCTGGCGTACTGCCCTG
This sequence comes from Comamonadaceae bacterium, assembly GCA_947457975.1. Taxonomy (GTDB): domain Bacteria; phylum Pseudomonadota; class Gammaproteobacteria; order Burkholderiales; family Burkholderiaceae_C; genus Polaromonas. The sequence continues at coordinate 3,556 of CANGYC010000221.1, forward strand.
CCTTGTAGGCCTCGAAGTTGCGCTTGAACACCTCGGCGTTGTCCCAGGGCAGCAGGATCTGCCGCGTGCCCGCGGCCAGGATCACGGGCCGCGAGGCCGAGGGGTTGAGCGCGCGAAAGTCATCGAGTTTGACGTCGGCCAGGCGTGCGGCCAGACTGACGTCGATGTCGCGGGTGATTTCCACTTCCTGAAAATAGGGGTGGTTGACGATGAAGGGCAGCTCGGTGTTGAAGTTGGCGGGCGATCCCACGATGTTCTTGACCGCCTGCAGCTTGGGCACGTAGTTGCGCGTTTCGGCGGGCATGCTCAGGTCTTCATAGCCCGTGCCCAGACCCGCCCGTTTGTTGCGGGCAATCGCCCGGCCGACGTTGCCTTCGCCCCAGTTGTAGGCGGCCAGCGCCAGGTGCCAGTCACCGAACATGGTGTGCAGCCGCTGCAGATAGTCCAGGGCAGCGCGCGTGGAAGCCAGCACGTCGCGCCGGTCGTCTCTGAAGACATTCTGTTTGAGGGCGTAGTAGGTTCCGGTCTGCGGCATGAATTGCCACATGCCTGCGGCCTTGGCGGAGGAGACGGCCTGAGGATTGAAGGCGCTTTCGATAAAAGGCAGCAAGGCCAGCTCGGCGGGCATGTTGCGGCGCTCAATTTCCTCGACGATGTGGAAGAGGTACTTGCGTGAGCGCTCAGTCATGCGCTGGATGTAGTCCGGCCGGCTGGCATACCAACGCTCTTGGGCACCCACCAAGTCGTTTTGCAGGTTGGGCATTTTGTAGCCTCGGCGGATGCGGTCCCACAGCTCACGCGGGGCCTCTA
>CANGYC010000222.1 GCA_947457975.1 Comamonadaceae bacterium
TGGCTCGCGGAACGCCCGCCTGGGCCGTGTTTGCCGAATCAGCGTTGGTGATTGCCCTGCCCACCTGCGCTGGCCAGGCTCAGGCGCGGGCCACGATGTGATCGAGCACGGCAAGCAGACGCGCGGTGTCCAGGGGCTTGACGAAGTGGTGGTCAAAGCCCGCCTGCTTGGACAGGGCGATGTCGCGGGCCTGGCCGTAACCCGTCACAGCCATGAAGAACGCGCCCTCGTTGCGCGGCTGCGCCCGCAAGCGCCGCGCCAGTTCGTAGCCGTCCATTTGCGGCAGGCCGATGTCGAGCAGGTACACATCCACCTGGTCCAGTTCGGGCGAGGCCAGCGCGTCCTCAGGCGCGGTCTTGACCACGACCTGGTGGCCCAACTCGCGCAGCCAGACCGCCAGCATCTGGCCGGCGTCCACGTTGTCGTCGACCACCACCATCTTCAGGGCCTGAGACCCGGGTGCGAGGGCCAGGCCCGTGCTGTGGGTCTCGGCCTGCGGCTGGGCATCGATGCTGGGCAGGAACACCGAGAAGATGCTGCCGCAGCCCAGGCCGGCGCTGCTGGCCTGCACGCGACCCCCATGGAGCTCGACGAGGCTCTTGACCAGGGACAGCCCCAGGCCCAGGCCGCCCTGGGCGCGGTCGGGCGTGCGCTGGCCCTGCGTGAAGAGCTCGAACACATGGCGCAGCAGCTGGGGATCGATCCCGCTGCCGTTGTCGGTCACGCTCAGGCAAGCGCTGCCTTCTGCATGGGACAAGCGCAGCCCAATGCGACCGCCTGGGGCGGTGTATTTGGCCGCGTTATTGAGCAGGTTGGAGACCACCTGAACCAGGCGCACGCGGTCGCCACGCACATACACAAGCGTCTCGGGCAAGTCCACCTCGACGGTGTGGTGCCGGGCTTCGATGAGCGGGTTGGCCTGCTCCAGCGCCCCTTGGACAACCTGCTGAAGCTCGACCACGTCGCGGTCGACATGGACCAGCCCCCGCGTGACGCGCGAGACGTCCAGCAGGTCATCGACCAGCTCGGTCATGTGGCGCACCTGCCGCTCCATCAGCTCGGCGGAACGGCGCACGCGCTCGGCATCGTTCGGGGCGATCTGCAGCAGCTGGGCGGCGGTGCTCAGCGGCGCCAGCGGGTTGCGCAGCTCATGCGCCAGCATGGCGAGGAACTCATCCTTGCGGTGGCTGGCCACGCGCAACTCCTCCTGCGCGAGCTTCTGGTCCTGGATGTCGGTGCAGCTGCCCATCCAGCGCAAGATGACGCCTTGCTCATCGCACACCGACAGCGCACGCACCAGCACCCAGCGGTAGTCGCCCGTGAAATGGCGCAGGCGGTACTCGGTTTCATAGGGCTGACCCGAAGCCAGGCTGTGCTGCCAGGCGGCCCAGGCACGGGCGCGGTCGTCCGGGTGCAGCATGCTCACCAGGGCCTCATCACCCACCTGCCCGGGGTGCATGCCCGTGAATTCATACCAGCGCTGGTTGAAGTAGTCGGGCTGGCCCTCGGGCGAGGTGGACCACACCATCTGCGGCAGCGCCTCGGCAATCAACTTGAATTTGGCCTCGGTGAGTGCGCGTTCGCGCTGGGTGCGCTCGCTTTCACGCAAGAGCAGCACGTTGACCACGCTGCGGGCAATGTTGCCCAGGATCTCGCGCGACTGAGCTTCCAGACGGCCAGGCTTGGCATCGATCACGCAGAGCGTGCCAATGCGCTCGCCGCCGGGCATGAGCAGGGGAACACCTGCGTAGTGCACCACCCGGGGCTGACCGAGCACGATGGGGTTGTCGGCAAAGCGCTCGTCCAGGCGGGCGTCCTCCACCTCGAAAAGATCCTCTTCAGAGGCGATGGCATGGCCGCAGAAAGACAGGTCCCGGGCGGTGCCGCTTCCCTGGGGCAGGCCCACGGCGGACTTCCACCATTGCCGGTCTTTGTCGATCAGCGAGATCAGCGCGATCGGCATCCCCGTCACGGTGGCGGCCAGCTGGGTGAAGCCGTCGAGCACGGCCTCGGCCTCGGTGTCGAGCAGTGCCAGGCGCTGCAGGCGCAGCAGGCGCTGTTGCTCGTTGGCGGGGTAGGCAGGGGATTTCATGGCTGTCAGAAGCAGCCCCCAAGCTTAGCGCGCCAGTGCGGCGCGACACAGCTCATCCGCGAAATCAGGCCGAGGACACCAGCGGGGCCAGCGCCACCTCGCGGGCCTGGCTGCGGAGCACGCGCTTTTCATGGAAATTGAGCGCCCGGCCCATGGCGTTCTTGCCGCGCAGCAGCAGGTCGCGGTCGACTTCGGGCGGCAGCCCGCGCAGCTCGGGGAGTTCTTCGCGCAGGCCATCGCGGTCGTCGTCCGTGAGGTCTTCCCACCAGGCCTTGACCACGGCCAGCAGCGCTGCTTCAAAACCCTCCGCAGGGGCGTCTTCTTCGAGCGGGCCTCCGGCCTGGGCGCTGAGCACATGGGCCAGCTCGGTGGCGCGCACGATGACACGGCGGTCCGCCTCACGCAGCAGGCGGGCCCAGTTCGGGTCCTGCTGCATCAGCCGGGGCATGGCCTGGGCGCGCTCGTCGGCCAGCACGCAGACCATGAGGCCAGCGAGCCGAGCCGACTCCATCACTGCCAGAAGGCGGTCGTCATCGCAGCCAATGAGCAGCACATCGACGCGGCCACCGGCCACCAAGGCCTGCACGTCGGCGCTCATCTGGCGCACCAGGGCGCTGCCGTCGGCATCGGCCGAGGGCAGCAGGCGCAGCGCCTGGTCATTGCAAACCACGCGGTCGTCGGTCTCTGCGTACCAGTACACCCGCAAGAGGTTGATCCGGCCCACGGCCCGGTACAGGGCATGCTGCACCAGCTCGTTCATGCGCTCACGCGAGAGAGTGGCCGCAGCCGGCGCATCAGGCTCATCCAGGCGCGCGATCCAGCGCAGGTAGCGGGCATCCAGCAGGGCCACGGCCCGGCCGGCCGCAGGCATGGGTGAGCGATGGGGCGTCTTATCTTGGTGTTCCATAAGCCATAAAAAGTAAGGGGGCGCATGTGCGCCGTATCAAAGAGCGGGCCGCCCCGGGTAAGAAAAGTGGCTTTTATCGTGACGCAGAGGCTGGTCAGGCACCAGCGTTCAGCGACATGCGGGGACGTAGGCCAGAAATGTGGGCTGCTGTCAGCCAATAGCTCGGCGCGGGGTCGCAGACGGGGTGAAAATACGGATTCCCTGTCGATGACCGCCCAGCCATCCACCTTCCTGGAAACTAGGGATTATGCCCACGCGCCCCGAAGCCCACGCATGACCAGCCCCCTGACTGTCCTCAGCGCGCCCGCCCTACCCCATTGCCTGTCCTGGTACCTGGTGCACACCAAGCCCCGGCAGGAGGAGACGGCGCTGCTCAACCTCGAGCGCCAGGGCTACGCGTGCTACCTGCCCCGGCTGGTGGTGGAGAAGGTGCGCCGCCGCAAGGCCGAGATGGTGAGCGAAGCCATGTTTCCGCGCTACCTCTTCGTGCAGCTAGATACCAGCGGCCAGGGCCAGAGCTGGTCGCCCATCCGCTCCACCCTGGGCGTGAGCCGGCTGGTGCACTTTGGCAACCACCCGGCCAAGGCGAACGACCAACTGGTGGAGCTGCTGCGCCAGCGTGAACAGGCCCTGCCGGCCGAGCGGCTCTTCAGCCCAGGCGAGGCCGTGCGGGTGGCCGAGGGCCCCTTTGCTGGCATCGAGGCCATCTACCAGACGGCCGATGCCGAGCGGCGCTCGGTGATCCTGCTCGAGATCCTGAGCAAGACCGTCACCCTGCAGATCGACACCGCCGCCTTGCGCAAGGCCGGCTGAGCCGCCATCGCCTCAGGCGCCCCTGCGCCTGGCCACCTCGGCCAGCACATGGCCCTTGAAGGCCTGGGCCAGGGGCGAGAGCCGCGTGCTAGCCGGATGCACGATGTGCCAGGCCGAAGGCAGCGGAAAACCGTCCACCTCGGCGATGCACACCCCATTTTCCTTCTGGTGGCCGTGCAGGGCGTGGCGTGAGAGCACGCCAATGCCCAAGCCTCCGGCCACCGCCTCTTTGACGGCCTCATTGCTGCCCAGCTCCAGCCGGATGTCGGGCTTGAAGCGGGCTTTGCGGAAATGCTGGTCGCCAGCCATTCGCGTGCCCGAACCCTTCTCGCGCAGGATGAAGCGCCGCCCGGCCAGCTCGGGCAGATCGATCGAGACTTGCTTGGCCAGGGGGTCGGAGGCCGCCACCACCACCACGATGGGGTTGGGCATGAACACCTCGTCGCGCAGGTCCATGTCGGGCGGCGGCATGGACATGATGTACAGGTCGTCCCGACGCTCGCGCAGACGCTGCACCACGCCGTCGCGGTTGAGGATCTCCAGGGACA
>CANGYC010000223.1 GCA_947457975.1 Comamonadaceae bacterium
CCAGGAAGCCCGTGTTGATGAAGGCCACACGGCTCTTGGCTGCAGCAATGCAGGCCTTGAGGTTCACGCTGGTGCGGCGCTCCTCGTCCATGATGCCGAGCTTGACGGTGCTGGGCGCCAAGCCCAGCATGCCTTCGACGCGCGTGAAGAGTTCATCGGCAAAGGCCACCTCAGCCGGGCCGTGCATCTTGGGCTTGACGATGTAGACCGAGCCCTTGCGTGAGTTGCGGATGGCGTCCTTGGCCGTGCGCTTCAAGTCGTGCATGGCAATCGTGGTGGTGACCACGGCGTCCAGGATGCCCTCGGGGATCTCGCGCACGTCGCCTTTTTTGTCGGTGTAGAGGATGGCCGGGTTGGTCATCAGGTGGCCGACGTTGCGCACGAACATGAGCGAGCGGCCGTGCAGCTTGACCTGGCCCTTGCCCGTGGGCGCGCTGTAGACGCGGTCGGTATTGAGGCCACGCGTGAAGGTTTTGCCGCCCTTGGCGACTTCTTCAGTGAGCGTGCCCTGCAGGATGCCCAGCCAGTTGGCGTAGGCCAGCACCTTGTCCTGGGCGTCGACCACGGCCACGGAGTCTTCGAGGTCGAGGATGGTGGAGAGCGCGGCTTCGAGCACCAGGTCGCACACGCCGGCCGGGTCGGTGGCGCCGATGGGAGTGCTGCGGTCGATGCGCAGGTCCAGGTGCAGGCCGTTATGCGCCAGCAGCACCGAGCTGGGTGCTGCGGCCTCGCCCTGAAAGCCCACCAGCTGCTTCTTGTCGTCCAGGGTGGTTTTGCTGCCGTCCTTGAGCTTGACCACCAGCTTGCCTTCTTTGATGCGGTAGCCCACGGAATCAATGTGCGAGCCCTTGCGCAGGGGGGCGGTGCGGTCCAGCACGTAGCGCGCGTACTCGATGACCTTGGCGCCGCGCTTGGGGTTGTAGCCCGTGCCCTTCTCGCAGCCATTGGCTTCGGAGATGGCGTCGGTGCCGTAGAGCGCGTCATACAAGGAGCCCCAGCGTGCGTTGGCGGCATTGAGCGCGTAGCGGGCATTGAGGACAGGCACCACCAGCTGCGGACCGGCCTGGATGGCGAGCTCTGCATCGACCTTGCTGGTCGTGATCTTCACCTTCTTGGGCTCGGGCACGAGGTAGCCAATTTTCTGGAGGAAGGCGCGGTAGGCCTTCATGTCGGCCACGGGGCCCGGGTGGGCTTGGTGCCAGGCATCGAGTTCGGCCTGCAGGCGGTCACGCTCGGCCAGCAGGGCCAGATTCTTGGGCGCCAGGTCGGCCACGATGGCATCAAAGCCCTTCCAGAACTGGCTGGGCGAGACGCCGGTGCCAGGGAGCACGCGCTCTTCGATGAAACGGTGCAGCTCGGTGGCAACTTGCAGGCGATGGGCTTGGGTGCGTTCAGTCATGGTTTTTTTAGGATGAAGAGGAAAGGACAAAGAATAGACGAGCGTAAGGATGGAGGCTGACCGGGGACTTAGACCATGTCCAGCACCGCCCGCAGGTTGGTGCCGGTGTGCAGCGGGCGAGGGCCGATTTCCTCGAAGGGCAGGCCGTAGCGGTTGACCCACAGCGTCTGGTAGCCGTACCAGGCGGCGGCCAGCGCGTCCCAGCCGTTGCTGCTGACAAAACCTATTTTCGCCGCTGGCAAACCCGTGGCCTGCTCGCCCAGGGCGTAGGCCTCGGGGCTGGTCTTGTATTGGCCGATGGCGTCCACGCTGATCACATGGTCCAGCAGGTCCGCAAGGCCTGCCGACTTCACTGCCGCTTCCAGCATGGCCGGGTCGCCGTTGGAGAGCACGCCGGTGACCATGCCGCGGCTTTTGAGCGCCTGCAGCACCTCGCGGTTTTCCGCAAAGGCCGTGAGGTGGCGGTACTGGTTCATCAGCCGCTCCTCCCGTTCAGGGTTCAGTTCCAGGCCCAGGCGCTGGCAGGCATAGCGCAGGCCTGCGCGCGTGAGTTCCCAGAAGGGCTGGTACACGCTCTCGCGCTGCGGCCCCCTCTTGCTGGCACTCACCAGGCGGCTGTATTCGATCTGCTTGTCTCGCCACAGCACGCTCAGCGCCTGGCCCTGGCCCGGAAACAGCTGCTCGGCCAGCAGGGCCACGCTGTAGACGTCGAACAGCGTGCCGTAGGCGTCGAAGAGGACGGCACGGATCGGTTGGGCGCTGGACGAAGAACGAGGCATGGAACTGGACTGTATTGCATCCTCGGCTGCAGACTCAGTGCCTGGGGCGCGCTGGATCGGTGACCCATGAGTGGTTTTTGGAGTGCGCATGAGGCTCGGTATCGGCGTGCCTGCCTTCACGGGAAAACCCGCAGGGGGCAGGTGGTCGCGTGGTTTGAAAATTGTTTACTTTCTTGCTCTGCCCCAGCCCACCCACAGGACACCCCATGAACACATCCACTTCCCTGCCTCGCCGCCACATGCTGACCACCAGCGTCGGTGCACTGGCCGCCGCTGGCCTGGCCAGCTTTACGCGTGGGGCTTCGGCCCAGTCTGCCGCTCCGGCCGCCAGGCCCCTGCCCGCGTATGCGAGCTGGAAGGACCCGGGCAGCTTGATCGTGCACAGCAGCAGCATCCTGGAGACCAAGCGCAGCGCCTTTGGCTCGAGCGTGATCACCCCGGCCGAGCAGCTCTACGTCCGCAATAACCTGCCCGCGCCGGATGCGTCCATCGTGGCCAACCGCGACGCCTGGGAGATCAGCCTGGAGGGCGTCAAGAACCCCCGCACGCTCACCGTGGCCGAGCTCAAGAAGATGGGGCTTGAAACGGTGGCCATGGTGCTGCAGTGCTCGGGCAACGGTCGGGGCTTTTTCCCCAGCAAGCCCAGCGGCACGCCCTGGACGGTGGGCGCCGCAGGCTGTGTGGTCTGGAGCGGTGTGCCCGTGCGTGCCGTGGTCGAGGCCCTGGGTGGGCTCGATGGCCAGCGCCCCTACATGACAGGCACCGGCGGCGAGAAGCTGCCCGATGGCGTGGACCCGAAGTCGGTGATGGTGGAGCGCTCGGTGCCTGCAGTGGCCATGGCCGACGCCATGCTGGCTTGGGAGATGAACGGCGCGCCCATTTCTCTGGCCCATGGTGGGCCGCTGCGGCTCATCGTGCCGGGTTACACCGGCGTCAACAACATCAAGTACATCAAGCGCCTGGCTTTCACCAACACGGAGAGCGATGCGCGCATCATGTCCCATGGCTACCGCGTCACGCCCCCGGGTGCCAAGGCCGATCCGTCCCAGCCCTCGGTGCTGGAGATGACCGTCAAATCCTGGATCAATTCCCCCAGCGGCGAAGGCACCGGTCCCTCGGCTGGCATGGTGCACATCCATGGCGTGGCCTTTGGCGGCATGAACGCCGTGCGCAAGGTGGAGGTGTCCATTGACGGTGGCAAGAGCTGGCGCGAGGCGCGCCTCATCGGCCCCGATCTGGGCAAGTACGCCTGGCGGCAGTTCGTGCTGCCGGTGCGCCTGCCCCCGGGCAACCATGTGCTGGTCAGCCGCGCCACCGATGCGGCAGGCCAGGTGCAGCCCGAGACCCGGGGCGAGAACCTCTTCGGCTACAACAACACCAGCTGGGCCGACCATGCGGTGAAGGTGACGGTGGCATGAGGCTGTCCTCTGGTTTAGGCGCTGCACGGCCGCTGGTGCTGTGCGTGCTTGCTGCCGCGGGTGCTGCGGCCCATGCCCAGGTCAATGACGCCACCTACGAGGCCGGCAAGGCGCTTTTCCTCAAGGCCACCCCGGCCTGCGCCATCTGCCACACGCTCAAGGACGCCGGCGCCGAGGGCGCGATCGGGCCGGTGCTCGACGAGCTCAGGCCCGATGCGGCGCGTGTGGCCAAGGCCCTGCGCGACGGCTTGGGAAGCATGCCCTCCTACCGGGCCACCTTGTCGGAGGCCCAGATCGCCGCCCTGGCCCGTTACGTCGCCAAGGCCAGCAACGGCGCGCCCTGATCGGGGCTTCGTCCATGGGCCAACAGGCCGGACAGCCTCGCCGACTTCACGGCCACCTCCAGCATGGCCGCTTCGCCATGGGATAGCACGCCGGCGGCTCTGCCACAGCGTTTGCGCGCCAGCAGCACCTTGCGTTTTAAACGGAAAGGCCCAGTGGTGGCGATGGGTTCGACCCATCGGGCCCAGGGCTGAAGAGCCCGGGCGCTGCTGGGCCCTGGCCCAACTTCCATCTCCTCCATTTCTTTCATTGCCTGTTTGAGCCGCAGGGGTATTGCTGCGCGCACGAACACGTGTCGGCCACCGCTTGGCGAAGCTCAAACTGAAGAAATTACTGTTTTCCGATAAGGCTGTACGGCCGGCGCCGTTGACGGTGGCGGGGCTCCGGGGCGTTAATCAGACAAGTC
>CANGYC010000224.1 GCA_947457975.1 Comamonadaceae bacterium
GGCGCCCCAGCTTGGCCCGCAGTGCCACCACGGACACATAGTCGAGGCCGCGCGCGGCCAGCCAGGCCTGGTGCATCACCTGCCTGAGCCCCAGCGGCGGCACGGTTTCATGCGGACGGGCGCGCAGCAGGCGGCGCTCGCGCAAGGTGTTGAAGGCCTGGATGGCGCGGTCCTGACGCTCAAGAGGGCGCGGGAACATCAGGGTGTTGAGGTTGAGGATGCGCTCTTTTTCCTGCAGCTGGCGCGAGAGCTTGAGGTAGCCCATGACGTAGCTGCCACTGGCCATGCGCAGGTCATACAGGGCTGCCTGCTTGAACAGCTGCCTGTCGTGCGGAATGAGGTAGCCACTGCGGCCCTGCAGGTGGTCATGGTAATAGCGGCCCACCACATCATGCGCATTGCCCACACCAGCGGGGTGACGGCCTCGGGACATGAGCAGCAGGCGCGGGTTCTCGAAGCCCCCGCAAGCCAACACGAACACCTTGGCTTGCAGCATCCAGTCGGGTCGGCCTGGCCGGGCCACGCGCACGGTGCGTACCGCCTCGCCGCCCTCGGCGCATTGCAGCTCCACGGCCGTGGCGTGGGTGTAGACGGTGACCTCCTCGCTCTGGAGCAGCTGCTCGCGGTAGGTGTCGCAGAACACGTCGTAGGGGCTGAACTGGAAGATGCCGGTCTCCAGCTGCGAGCCCGCCAAGGGCAACTGCTGGACACCCCCGCGCTCCCATTGCTCGGGCGCGTAGGCGAAGGGGCCTGCACCGCAAACCTGCTGGGCGCGGCGGTAGTAGGGCATGAGGTCCTCGCGCGTGAGCGGCCAGCCGCTGTGCGGCACCCATTCGCGGGCTTCAAAGTCCATCTCGTCGAAGAGCGCGTGGCGCAGCCCCTTGTCGGGCCCGCCGAGCTTGATGCCCCAGACATTGGCATTACCGCCAAACTGCCGGTGGTTGACCTTGACCGAGGGCAGCACAGGACCGTGGGTGGGTCCGCTGGCCAGCTGCTGCATCTGCGGATCGAAGTCCAGCCCGCCGCTTTCGAGCAGGGCCACACGCACAGAGCTTGCGGCCATCTCACGGGCCAGGCTGATGCCGGCGGGGCCCGCACCAATGATGCAGACATCGGCCTGCCGTACCGTCCCCTCCATGTGCCGTGTGTCGACGTGCATGCGCCTTGTCCTTTCTGTGTGTCTGGCGCCGACGGGCGTCCCGAACGGGGCCACCTCGCCGGCATAGGCTGCAACTTAAGGCCTCAGGCCCGCGAGCCTTGTGCGCCGCCAGCCAGCACAGGCGTAGGCCCGGGCTGAAATCAAACGGCGCAGGCCAGCCCGCCCATGAGGGCGGTCCTGTCCAGGCTTGTTTCAGTGGGTGGCCAAGTCCGCCGGGGCCCGGCGCTCGACCACGCCGGCCAGCAGGCGGGACAACTGCTCGTAGTTGACGGGCTTGACCAGGTGGTGGTCGAAGCCCGCGCTCATGGAGCGGGCGCGGTCGGCAGCTTGGCCGTAGCCGGTGAGCGCCAGGATCACGCTGCGGGCATGAGCGGGCATGGCGCGCAGGCGCTGTGCGAGCTCGGTGCCGTCCATGTCGGGCAGGCCGATGTCGAGCACGAAGACATCGCAGGGGTGGCTGGTGGCGTGGGTCAGCGTGGTCTGCGCGTCGTAGGTGACGCTCACCTGGTGGCCGTCCATCTCCAGCAGCATGGCGAGCGTCTTGACGGCGTCCTGGTTGTCGTCCACCAGGTGGACGTGCAGGCGTTGGCTGGTCCCCAGCTGCCGATCCTCAGCTGGCGCGGCACGCGAGGGCAGCATCAAGCTGTGGTCGCAGGGCAGGTGCACGGTGAAGGTGGAACCCAGGCCCAGGCCCGGGCTGGTGGCCTTGATGCGGCCGCCATGCTGCTCCAGCAGGCTGCGCACCAGAGCCAGGCCCAGGCCCAGGCCGCCATGGCGGCGCTCAGAGGTGCGTTCGCCCTGGGTGAAGAGGTCGAAGATTTCCGGCAGCAGCTCGGGGGAAATGCCGCTGCCGTTGTCGCTGAGGGTGAGCACGATCTCGCTGCCCTGATCCACCACCTGCAGCTCGACGAGGCCGCCTTCAGGCGTGTACTTGGCGGCGTTGTTGAGCAGGTTGCTGACCACCTGCACAAGGCGGGCGTGGTCGCCCAGTGTGGGCAGGGGATGGCCCGGCAGGCTCAGTCTCAGGTGGTGACCGCGTTCATCAATCAGCGGCTGGATCTGCTCGACGGCCACGGCGACGGTGTCGTTGAAGTCCAGCATTTCTTTCTTGAGCGTGACCAGGCCACGCGTGACCCGCGAGACGTCGAGCAGGTCGTCGATGATGCGCGTCATGTGCGCGGCCTGCTGCACGATGATCTGGCCGGTCTGCTCGATGCGGGCGTCCTGCGAGGACATGCGCGTGAGCATCTCTGCGCCGGTCATGATGGGCGCCAGCGGGTTGCGCAGCTCGTGTGCCAGCATGGCCAGAAACTCGTCCTTGCGCCGGTCAGCCAGGCGCAGCGCATCGGCCAGCCGGATGAGCTTTTCATCCTCGACCAGCAGAGCCTCATGTTGCTCGGACAGGCGGTCGAGCATCAGGTTGATGGACTGCGCCACGGTGGCCACCTCCTCGGACGAGCCAGCCAGCTCCACACGCCCGGGGCTCAAGCCATCGCGGCCGAGCTGCCGGGAGAACTGGTCGAGTCGGCGCAGGTCGCGCGTGAGCAGCGCCGAGATGCGCACGCCGGCGAGCACCACGGTGGCAAAAAGCACCAGGGTCAGCAGCAGGACGAGGCCGTAGGCCGGAATCAGCGAGCGTTTGCTGGCCGCCAGGCTGGGCACACCTTCGATGCGAAAGCCCAGGGAAGCGAACAAGGGCGGCGCTGGCACGGCGGCGCTTTCTGCACCCGTGCCGGCCCAGGCCAGCCGCAGCGAATCGTGGCTGAACAAGTCCTTGAGCAAAACCTTGTAGAGCAAGCCTCCTTCCGGCGTCTGGGTGCGCGAGTAGATGAGCGGCTCCAGGGCCACCAGCTCATGCTCCTCGGGCTTGGCCCCCGCAAAGATGCGCACCAGGGGCTCGGTGCTGCCGGACAGCAGCCGGTCCTTGAGCCACTGCCGCTGCTCAGCCGTGAAGGCGCCGTTGTTGCTGGCGATCTCGCCGCCCTCGAAGTCAGTAAAGAGCACCTGCACCGGAATACCGTTGATCTGCCGAATGCCGGCCAGAAAGGGCTGCAGGTAGATTTCCTTGCCGGCGCTGTCCACCAGGCCTGTGGCCAAGATGGTGCTGCCGGCCACCTCGGCCATGCGCGAGGACAGGGCCGTGAGATTCAGGCCCACGGTGACGGCGTGGAACTGGCGCTCACGGACCGCCATCTCCTGGAGCGCAGATTCGTTCTGACGGGCCAGCATCCACCAGGAGGCAAAGGAGATGAGCAGCAGCGTGATGGCGGCCAGGCCCGCCACAGCCAAGGCAAAGCGCTGGGTGAGGCTAGAGGGAAGGCCCAAGCGCTTGATCATGTCAGGCAGGAACCAGCACCCCGTCGCGACGATAACGGGCGATCAGCAGTTGCTGAGCATCGAAGGCCTCATGGCGCTCGGGGGTGAAGGCCGGCGCATAACGCCTCACCAGCCCCTGGTGGGGCGGGAGCTGCTCCAGCGCCTCACGAATGGCCATGCGAGAGGTGGAGCGGGCCTTCTGGATGGCCAGGGCAAGAAGGTGGACGGCGTCATAGGCGTGGGCCACCCCCACCGGGCTGACGATGTCGTCCACCTTGCGGATGTTGAATGCCTCGGCCGCCCGCATGAAGCGGGCCAGTGGTTCCGCACTCGCACGGAAAAAACTGAAGGTCTGCACGACCGAAAAATCGACCTCGTGCAAGGCGTTGCCGGCCGATTCGGCAAAGCGTCCGCCTGTCACGCCCCAATGGCTGATGAGGGGCACGCGCTTGCTGCGCGGCAGGGTGACCACCTCGCGCACCAGGACGGCCGCCTCGTCGTCATTGGCCACCAGCACCACGGCCGAGGCGCCACCATCGATGAGCTTGAGATAGCGGTCCAGCAGGGAGGGCTCTTGCCAGTTGTACGAGGCCACGTCGGTGATGCGGGGCGAGGCCACGCGTGCGACATAGCGGTCGGCGGCGGCCAGGTTGCTGCGGCCCCAGGCCGTGTTGGTCAGCAGCAGGCCCACGCGCGAGAGGCCCCGCTTGGCCGCCGTCTCCAGCATGAAGGGCATGGCCAGGCTGTCGCGCAAGGACACTCGAAAAACGTAGTTCGGTCTGCTGCCGTTGTCCACAATGGCGTCGGCAGAGGACCAGACGGCGATGAAAGGCAGGCTGGCCTCGCGCAGCAGGGGCAGCTGCTCGATA
>CANGYC010000225.1 GCA_947457975.1 Comamonadaceae bacterium
AACAAGGAGACATCCATGGCCACCCTGGGCAACCTGATCTGGTTCTTTACAGGCGGTTTCGCACTTTTCTTGGCATACGGGCTGGGTGCGATCCTGTTCTTTCCCGCCTTCATTCCCCTGTTCAGGATGGCGCTGTACGCAGCCTGGCCTTTTGGCCGGGGCGTGGTGACGCAATCGCAGCTCCAGAAATACAAAGAAGCCACCGGCCGAGGCAACGAAATCAGCACGGCCAAGGCGGTGCTCACCAACCTGAGCGGCATTGCCAACCTGCTGTGGCTCTTCACCTTCGGCATCGGCATTGCCTTCGTGCATTTCATCGGGATGATGATCAACCTGGCCCTGTTCTGGACCATCGTGGCCATTCCCAACATCGTGGGCCACTGGCGCATGATCCGGGTGGCGCTGATGCCCTTCAACAAGGTGATCGTGCCCAAGGGTCTGGAAAAAGAGATCGAAGAAGGTATCGCCAAGGGCAAGTTGGGCCTGTAAAAAACAAGGGGCACAGCCCCTTGAATGAGGCGCTATGGCGCAGCTCCTGGGTAAAATTTAAACATTTGTTAATAACAATTGTTTTAAATTTTGCACCGGGCTACTACCTCCATCGCAGCTGATCGCCTTGTAACCAGAGGCTCGCGCCCATGAGCAGGCGCGACTTGCCGCTGCGGGTGCAGGTTGACGGGGTGACGATCTCGGCGATCGATCCGGGCCAAACAGCTCGGCTGCCTGTACGCGCCGGCGCGCGCTACCGCTTGAGGCGCGAAGAAGAATCCACGGCAACAGGGGCCAGCGCTGCCGCTCAGCCAGCCGAGGCGCCGGGTGTCCTGGTCACGCGCCAGGGCGACGACCTGCAGATCGAGTACACCGACGGCACCCAACTGCTGCTCGAATCCTTCTTCCCGGAATGCAGGCGCCAGGCCTGCGAGATCGACCTGCCTGACGCAGGCGCCTCCATGCGGCTGCATGGTGACAGCCGCGCCACCGGTCAGGCCCTGTACGCCTACGGGCCCAGCGCCGAGACGGGCGCGCTCCTGCAGGCGCAAGGCCTCTCGCTGCAGGGCCTCCCCGGCCTGCGCAATGACGAAGGCATGCTGCGCTTTGAGCCGGCACAAGAGTCGCGCAGCAGCTGGCTGCCGGCCCTGGGGCTCTTGGGCCTGGGCGGCGGTGGCGGTGGCGGCGGTGGAGGCACCCCGCCTGACCAGACAGCGCCCACCCTCAGCCTGAGCAGCAACACGGCCAGCCTGGTGGCAGGTGAGACGGCCACCATCAGCTTCACTCTCAGCGAAGACAGCAGCAACTTCACGCTAAGCGATGTCACGGTCAGCGGCGGCACCTTGAGCAATCTCCAGGGCAGTGGCCGCAGCTACACCGCCGTCTTCACGGCCACCCAGGCTGGGCAGGCCAGCATCAGCGTGGCCAGCGGCCGCTTCAGCGATGCCGCAGGCAACCTCAATGCCGACGGCAGCGAGGCCAACAACAGCGTGTCCCTTACGGTGCAGCCGGCCGTGATCGAGCTCTCCCGCATCGCGGCGGGCACGGGCGGCTTTGTCATCAATGGCCAGGGCGCCAGCGACTACAGCGGCGTGAGCGTGGCCAGCGCGGGCGATGTCAACGGCGACGGCCTGGACGATCTCATCGTGGGGGCCGACCGCAGCGACCATTCGGGCTTGGTGGATGCTGGCCGCAGCTATGTGGTCTTTGGCAAGACGGGCACTGCGGCCATCGACCTGTCGGCTGTGGTGGCAGGTACCGGTGGTTTCGTGATGAATGGCGCGTCGTCCACCGACTGGAGCGGCTTGAGCGTGGCCGGTGCCGGCGACCTCAATGGCGATGGCCTGGCCGACCTGATCGTGAGCAGCTACAGAGCCGAGGTGTCAGGCCTCACGCAAGCGGGCAAAAGCTATGTGGTCTTTGGCAAGGCAAGCACCACGGCCGTGAACCTGTCCGCCGTGGCCGCCGGCAACGGCGGCTTCGTGATCAACGGGGAAGCGACGGGCGACGCCAGTGGCCTGAGCGTGAGCGGCAGCGGCGACGTCAATGGCGACGGCATCGCCGACCTGCTCATCGGCGCCTATCTGGCCGACCCGGCCGGCGGCACGGGTGCGGGCAAGAGCTACGTCGTCTTTGGCAAGGCGGGCACCGCCGCCGTGGAGCTCTCGGACGTGGCCGCAGGCACCGGCGGCTTCGTGATCAATGGCGAAAACACCGGTGACAACAGCGGCTTTTGGGTGGCCAACGCCGGCGATGTGAACGGCGACGGCCTGGCCGATGTGTTCATCAGCGCCTACCGGGCAGATCCAACAAGCGGCATGAATGCCGGCCGCAGCTACCTGGTGTTCGGCAAGACAGGGACGGGGGCTGTGAACCTCTCGGCCGTGGGCGCCGGCACCGGCGGCTTCGTCATCAATGGCCAGTGCGCCTCCGACGAAAGTGGCTACAGGCTGGCTGGTACGGGCGACGTCAACGGCGACGGCCTGGCCGACCTCATCGTCACCTCCATCAAAAGCGACCAGGCCAACGGCACAGACGCGGGCCGCAGCTTCGTGGTGTTCGGCAAGACGGGCGGAACGGCGGTGGAACTCTCGGCGGTGGCCGCCGGCAGCGGCGGCTTTGTCATCAACGGCCAGAGCGCCGGCGACCAAAGTGGGACCAGCGTGGCCTCGGCCGGCGACATCAACGGCGACGGCCTGATGGACCTGATCGTAGGCGCCCAAAGCAGCGATCCCGACATCGGCGGCCCGAATGCCGGCCGCAGCTACGTGGTGTTCGGCAAGACAGGCACCGCGGCCGTGGACCTCTCGGCCGTGGCGCTGGGCCAGGGCGGCTTCGTCATCAATGGCGAAAGCAGCGGTGACAGCAGCGGCTCCAGCGTATCGGCCGCCGGTGACGTGAACGGTGACGGCCTGGCCGACCTCATCGTGGGGGCCTGGTACCACGACCCGGCAGGCATCACCGATGCGGGCCGCAGCTACGTGATTTTCGGCAGCACCAGCGGCGCCTTCTGGCAAACCGGCGTCGACTGGCTGGGCACCGACGGCACCGACACGCGCAGCGACGGCGGCACCGCCCAGACCCTGGTGGCCGGCGTGGGCGACGACAGCCTCACGGCCACGGCCGCGAGCGTGCTCTACGGCGGAGCGGGCAGCGACACGTTCAATATCAACGCCACCATGCTCACGGCCCTGCAAAGCCCCCTGGGCAGCGGCGGCAACGTGGACCAGCTGGCCCGCGTCGATGGCGGCAGCGGCATTGACACCCTGGTGCTTTCGGGCAGCAGCCTGGTGCTGGACCTCACGCAAGTGGCCAGCCCGGGCGGCAGCGCCAGCCGCATCAGCAGCGTGGAAGTCTTCGACATCACCGGCTCGGGCAACAACACGCTCAAGCTCACGCTGGCCGATGTGCTGGACCTCGGCTCGGCCCAGCTCTTTGCCGCCACCAGCCGGCAGCAGCTCATGGTCAAGGGCAACGCGGGCGACCAGCTCGACCTGGCCGATGCCAGCGGCACCACTGGCTGGACCCAACAGGGCACAACCACCCTGAACAGCGCCAGCTACCAGGTGTGGAGCCATGACACCAGCCTGGCCACGGTCTACGTGGCCGCCGCCATGGCGGTGATCTAGGTCAGCGAGCACCCACCGCCAGCCGCGCCATCGCATGGGGATTGAGCGGGCCGCTTCTGCTACTCTCGCGCCCGTGAACGCCTCCCCTATCCTTCTTCGCCTTCTTCGCCTTCTTCGCCTGCTGCGCGGCGCCAGCGCCCTGGGCCTGGCCCTGCTGGTGAGCGCCTGCGCGCCCGAGCCTGCCGGCTCAGACCACGAGATCGTGCGCATCCCCGCGCTCGGGCCCAGCTCCGGCCCCACACCCATGGTGCGCATGAACGCCCAGGAAACGCCCGACGGGCCGGTGGTGATCAAGCAGATCAAAGAGGAGTACTACAGCTGCGCGGGCCTGGTGGGCGAGTGGTTCCTCAAGCTGGTGGTGGCCGAGATGAATTTCCTGGCCCGCCAGGGCGAGATGGAACGCATGGACGGCAGCGCCTGCGCCGTCAGCCTGGGCCTGCAGGGCGTGGGCACCGGGCGGATCAAGATCCACCTGTTCCGCGATCCGAGCGAAGCCAACGACTGCCTCTTCAAGCGCAAGTGCAGCATGGCCCGCAACGTCACGCTCATTCCCACGCAGACCGCGGTGCTGCGCTCGTACTTCCTGTCTGACCTGCAAGGCAGCGAGTACGTGCAGCATTGCCTGGCCCCACCAGACAAATGGCACAAGGGCGTGAGCTGCGAGTACATCGGCAAGGCCGCCGCCCTGGGCGTGAAAGACCCGCGCTC
>CANGYC010000226.1 GCA_947457975.1 Comamonadaceae bacterium
CGCCGCATGTCGCGCACCAGCAGGAACAGCACGCCCAGCAGGGCCAAGGTCATGGCCGAGACCAGTGCCGTCAGCAGGTTCGGAAAGAGGTCGGCCGTTCCTTGCCGGCTCTCCAGGCGCATCACCAGGGTGTTGCCGGGCAAGTCCACCAGCTGCCGGGCGGTGTAGAGCTGGCGGCCGCTGCCGGGCGTGCCTTGGATGGCCAGGCGCGTGCCGTCGGCTTCGGTGAAGGACATGGCATGACCGCGCAGCAGTTGCCCGCCCACCACTTCCTTGAGCAGATCGCCCAGGGAATAGCTGGCCACCGTAAAACCCAGCAGCTCGCCCGAGACTGTGACCGGGATACACAGATCCATCAGCTCCAGCCCCATGCCATCGACCTGCGGTACGAAGTAGCTCGTCGAATAGGCCGGTGCGTTAAAGCGCAGGGCGGTGCTGCAGGCCAGTTTCACGTCAGCCTCGCTTTGCGAGCGGCCCAGCTGCTGGAAGGCCGCGGGCCGGGCGGGCGAGTCGCTGGCCTGCCGGATGCCCAGCTCGGGCCCCCGCCATTCGATGCGCACCAGCTCCCGATGCTGCTGCAGCAGCTCGTAGGCGTGCGTCTGCCAGGCGCTGCCGCGCTCGTGTTGCAGCGCCTGCAGGCTGCGCAGGTTGCGCGCCAGGCCATTGCGCATGTCGGTGGCGAGGTCGGCGTTGTAAGTCTCCAGCCGCTCCTGGGTGGCGCTGCTCTCGTAACGCCCGGCCAGCCAGACCAGCAGCACCAGCAGCCCACCCACCAGCAGCACCAGCAGGGCCCACAGCAGGCCGCGGCTCTTGAGCTGCGGGCCCAGCCAGAAGCGACGGGCCTGCAGGAGGCGGCGCCGCCAGCTGCGCTGGGGCCGTCCGGCCTGGGCCTGGGCCCTGGCCGTGTTCATGGCAGTACCCGGTGGTCCAGGGCGGGCAGCTGCGCGCGCACGGCCGTCAGCTGCCGTGCATCGAGTTCGGCCAGCACCAGGCCTGGGCCTTCGGTGCGCTCGGCCAGCACCGCCCCCCAGGGGTCGACCAGCATGCTGTGGCCCCAGGTGCGACGGCCGTTGTCATGCTGGCCGCCCTGGGCTGCCGCCGCCATGAAGGCCAGGTTCTCAATGGCGCGGGCGCGCAGCAGCACCTCCCAGTGCGCCTGCCCCGTGGTGTGTGTGAAGGCGCTGGGCGCCAGCAGCAGGTCGGCCTGCAGCGCCCGGTAGAGCTCGGGAAAACGCAGGTCGTAGCACACGCTCAGGCCCACCGTCCAGGTGTGACCGTCGCGCGAAGGCAGCTCAAAGCGCACCACCTGTTCGCCCGGCTCCAGGGTGCGTGCCTCGTCGTAGCGTTCGCCGCCGTTGTCAAAGCGAAAAAGATGAATCTTGTCGTAGCGGGCCACCTGGCGGCCGGAGGGGTCGAAGGCCAGCGAGCTGTTGCGCACTTGTTCGGGCGAATCGGTGGCCAATGGCACGGTGCCGCCCACAATCCACAGCCCGTGGCGCCGCGCCGCCCCGGCCAGCATGGCCTGGATGGGGCCGCTTCCGGCCGGCTCGGCGATCGCCAGCTTGTCGCGCTCGCTGCGGCCCAGCAGGCAGAAGTACTCGGGCAGCACCGCCAGCTCCGCACCCTCTCGGGCAGCCTCGGCCAGGGCCGATTCAGCAGCCTGGAGGTTGGCCTCCAGGACAGAGCTTGAGACCATTTGCACGAGGGCGACCTTCATGGCCGCCCTTCCGTGGCGCGCGGCTCGGCCGTGCGGGGCGTGCGCGCCACGCGCTGGATTTGGGGATCCTTCCAGGAGCCGCTGACATGGAACTCCTTGGTGCCCGCATCACTGAGCGGTTGCTTGAGCAGCCACTGGGCCAGGAAGGTGCCCACGGCCACGGCCGGGTTGATCGCGTAGGCCAGCAGCGAGGCCGTGCCGGCATTGATCTCGGGCACCACCACCACGCGCAGGTCCTGGGTTTCACGGGCGATGTCGGCCGAGCCTTCCATCAGCACCGCCGCGTTCACGCCTTTCATGCGCAGGTCGCGCGTGGACGCCACGCCCTGCTGAATGCTCACGTCACCGCGTATCCAGTCGAAGGCAAAGCCATCGGAAAACACGTCGCGAAAGTCCAGGGTCAGCCGCCTGGGCAGGGCCTGCAGGTTGAGCACGCCCAGCAGCCGTGCCACGCCCGGTTCGGCCTTGAGAAACTGGCCGGATTCCACGTCCAGGGACATCTGGCCACCCAGGCTGGGGTAGTGCAGGGCAAAGGGCGAGCCGGTCCAGCTGACCTGGCCCTCGAGCTTGCCCTTGCCGCGCCGAATGGCGCCATCCATGCCCAGTCGCTTGAGCAGCTCGCCCGCGTCGCTCATGTCGAGGCGGAAGTTGAGTTGCGTGCCCCGCCGCACCGGTGCGCCGCGCGCAGACGGCGCCGACCCCGGCAGGGCGCTCCAGCTGCCGGTGGCTGTGAGCTTGGCCTCGGGCACACCCAGGTTGAGCTTGCTCAGGCGCCATTCCCGGTTGCCGTCGCGACCGGCCTGGCGGTTGATCGCCTCCACCTCCAGCCGGCCCAGTTTGCGGCCCCTGAGTTCCAGCTCGTCCACCACGATGTCTAAAGTGGGAATGCTGCTGGGTTGGCTGTCCAGCATGGCCTCGACTTCCCCGGTCGTGCCCTGGCCCAGGCTCAGGCGCGACAGCCGCGCGAACAGGCGCCCGGGCGTGCTGCCGCTGGGTTGGCGGTATTCACCAAAGCCGCTGAGTTCGCTCGCATTGAGCGTGGCTCGCCACAGGCCTGCTTCGCGCTGGCCGCCGAGCACCACGTCCTGCCAGGTGTGGCCCTGAACTTTGAGTTGGCCGGCGCGCAGGTTGTAGCTGGTGGGCAGGTAACTCAGCCCGGCGCTGCCGCCCGCTGCGCCTTCGCCTGCTCCCACGCCTGAGGCCCCCAGCAGCTGCTCCCAGGCATCGATATCCAGCCGGGCCACCTGCACCTGGGCGCGTACCTCGCGCTCGACCGGGGCGATCTCGCGCTCAGGGCCGACGTAAATCTGTCCGCCCAGCACCTGCGCCTGCTCGCCTGAAATGTCGCGCAGGTAGCTCACCGCCATGGCTGGCGTCGGGCCGGCGCCGGGCCCCAGGGCCAGGTTGAGTCGGTCCTGCAGGCGGCGGCCCGGGGCGAGCGATTCACGCACCACGCTCTTGTCCAGCCGCAGTGGCAGCAGCGCAGCCGCACTCTTGCCCAGCGGCTCGGGCAGGGCCAGGGCCACGCCGCCCAGGTTGCTCACCACACCCAGTTCCATGTGGCCCTGGCGAAAGCCCAGTGTCGCGCTGTAGCCGGTGCTGCCGCTGGCCTGCTTGAGCAGCGGGGCCAGGGCCTGCAGTTCGCGCCATTGCTGCAAGCCTTCGACGCTGGCTACGCCCTGGCCGCGAAAGAACACCTCGGGTTCATCGGCGCGGCGGTTGGCCCGCATCCCGCCTTCGAAGCGCATCTCGCCGCCGAGCATGCGCGCCTGCGCGTTGGTGGTCAGAAAGCCCGTCTCGCTGAAGGCCACGGTGCCCCGCAGCCGGGCCAGCATCGGCGACTCGGGCACAAACTGCACGTCGTTGCCTGGCAGGGTGACCTGGCCCTGCACCTTGGATTGGGACAGGTCGTCCAAGGGCAGCCTGAGCTGCAGTTGCACATCGGCATTGCCGGTGGCCGTGGTGCGGGCCAGGGCGTTCTCGGTGAAGTCAGACAGGGGTGAGCGGTTGACCAGCGTCAGTTCTTGGGCCAGCGGTCCCTTGATCTCGGCATTGACCAGCACCTCCGGCTGCTGGCCCAGGTGGGCGATGCGGGCCTCGCCGCGACTGAGCGCCAAGCCCGGCAGACCGGCCACACGTGCTTGCGCACGGCTGAGTTGAAGGCTGGCGCGGCTCAAGAGCACATCGGTGTCAAGCTGCACCAGGCCCGGCCAAGGCTTGCTCTTGGCCTCAAGTAGGCTGGCTGGCGCATAAGTGAAGCTGGCATTGCGCAGCCGAGCCGAGACCTGGAAGTCGCCGCTGGCCGGGGCTTCGAAAGGAAAGGCTGACAGCGGCCCCTTGAGCTTGAAGCGCACATCGCTGAGCTGACCCTGCTGGATGGCTTGGCGCATGTATTGGCGCACGGGTAAAGAAATCTGCTGGGGCAAATAAGTCCAGATCCGGGCGGCATCGGCGCGGGCGAGCTGGCCCTGCAGGTCGAGGCTGCCCAGCGGATCGCCACCCGGGGCCAGCTTCCAGCTGGCCTGGAACTGTCCCTCGGCATCCGGGTTGGACA
>CANGYC010000227.1 GCA_947457975.1 Comamonadaceae bacterium
AGCGCGCCGAAGGGTTCATCGAGCAGCAGCACCTTGGGCTCCACCGCCAGGGCGCGGGCCAGGGCAATGCGCTGGCGCTGGCCGCCCGAGAGCTGCGAGGGGTAGCGGTCGGCGATCCAGTCGAGCTGCACCAGCTTGAGCAGGTCCATCACCTTGGTCTTGATCTGTGCGTCGCTCGGGCGCTGGCCGCGCGGCTTGACGCGCAGACCGAAGGCCACGTTCTCGAACACCGTCATGTGCCGGAACAGCGCGTAGTGCTGGAACACAAAGCCCACCTGCCGCTCGCGCACATGCACGTCGGTGGTGTCTTCGCCGCTAAAGAGGATGCTGCCCTGGTCGGCCACTTCCAGCCCGGCAATGATGCGCAGCAGCGTGGTCTTGCCGCAGCCCGAGGGGCCGAGCAGGGCAATCAGTTCACCTGATTCAATGTCGAGGTTGACGTTGCGCAGGGCGTGGAAGTCGCCGAAGCGCTTGGAGACGTCGCGGATTTCAATGCTCATGCTGTGGCTCTGTGGTCACTCCCTCCTCCGTTGGGGGAGGGAATGAAGAAAACCCCCTCGCCCACAGGCGAAGGGACGGATGCAAGCACCCTCGCCCCTCTGGGGAGAGGGCTGGGGTGAGGGGCTGCGTGAGGTGATGCCTGTGTCATGCGCGGCCCTCACCCTTGCCCTCTCCCAGAGGGAGTCAAGACAGTTGCAGCCGGCCGCTCGGGTGGCAGTTCGGTGGCCGCGCGCAGCTCGCGCTCATGCCGCCACTCCACCCAGGTCTTGATGGCCAGGGTCACCAGCGCCAGCAGGGCCAGCAGCGAGGCCACGGCAAAGGCGGCGACCGACTGGTACTCGTTGTAGAGGATCTCCACGTGCAGTGGCATGGTGTTGGTCTGGCCGCGGATGTGGCCGGAGACCACCGAGACCGCGCCAAATTCGCCCATGGCCCGTGCGTTGCACAGGATCACGCCATAAATCAGGCCCCACTTGATGTTGGGCAGGGTCACGTACCAAAAGGTCTGCCAGCCGGTGGCGCCCAGCACGATGGCGGCCTGCTCCTCTTCATTGCCCTGCGCCTGCATCAGCGGAATAAGCTCGCGCGCGATGAAGGGGAAGGTCACGAACACCGTGGCCAAAATGATGCCCGGCACCGCAAACACGATCTTGATGTCGTGCTCGGCCAGCCAGGGCCCCAGCCAGCCTTGCGCCCCAAACACCAGCACATAGACCAGGCCGGCCACCACGGGCGAGACCGAAAACGGCAGGTCCACCAGCGTGGTGAGGAAGGCCTTGCCCCGGAACTCGTACTTGGCAATGGCCCAGGCGGCGGCCACACCGAACACCAGGTTCAGCGGCACGGCGATGGCGGCGGTCAGCAGGGTCAGGCGGATGGCCGACCAGGCGTCGGGCTCCTTGAGTGCCGCCCAGTAGGCGTCCCAGCCCTTGCGCAAGGCTTCGGCAAACACGGCGGCCAGGGGCAGCACCAGGAAGAGGAACATGAAGCCCAGGGCCAGGGCAATGAGGCTCCAGCGCACCCAGGGCGCTTCCTGCGTGCTCATATGGCGGGATGAGGTGGAGGAGGTGCTCATGACTTGCGCCTCTGCCAGGCCTGCAGGCCGTTGATGATGAGCAGCAGCACGAAGGAGATGATGAGCATCACCGAGGCCACGGCGGTGGCGCCTGCAATGTCGTACTGCTCGAGCTTGCCGATGATGATCAGCGGCGTGATCTCGGAGACCATGGGCATGTTGCCGGCAATGAAGATCACCGAGCCGTATTCACCGATGGCCCGCGCAAAAGCCATGGCAAAGCCGGTGAGCAGCGCAGGCAGGATGGTGGGCAGGATCACCCGGGTGAAGGTCTGCCAGCGCGTGGCGCCCAGGCACATGGCGGCTTCTTCCAGTTCTTTCTCGGTGTCTTCCAGCACCGGCTGCACGGTGCGAACCACAAAGGGCAGGCCGATGAAGATGAGCGCGATCACCACGCCGTTGGGGTTGAAGGCCAGCTGGATGCCCAGCGGCTCGAAGTACTGGCCCACCCAGCCGTTGCCCGCCAGCAGGGCGCTGAGTGAAATGCCGGCCACGGCCGTGGGCAGGGCAAAGGGCAAATCGACCAGGGCATCGACGATCTTCTTGCCAGGGAAGGTGTAGCGCACCAGCACCCAGGCCACGAGCAGGCCGAAGAACACATTGACCAGCGCCGCCAGCAGCGAGGCGCCGAAGGTCAGGCGGTAGGAGGCCAGCACGCGCGGCGCGGTGACCGCCTCCCAGAACTGCGGCCAGGTGAGCGTGAAGGTCTTGAAGGCCAGCGCCGACAGTGGAATGAGCACCACCAGGCTGAGATAAAGAAGGGTGTAGCCCAGCGTCAGGTTGAAGCCGGGCAACACCCTTTGGGGTGAACTCATGGATCAGCGCGTGGTGTAGAGCTTGTCGAACTGTCCACCGTCATTGAAGTGGACTTTCTGCGCCTCGCCCATGGAGCCGAAGTACTGGTCGATGGTGAAGAGCTTGATGGGCTTGAAGGTGTTGGCGTACTTCTTCAGGATGGCCTCGTTGCGCGGGCGGATGTTGTGCTTGGCCGCGATCTCCTGGCCTTCAGGCGAGTAGATGAAGTCCAGGTAGGCCTTGGCTTCGGCGGCGGTGTTCTTTTTCCGTACTGTGCGCTCGACGATGGCCACCGGGTTCTCGGCCACGATGGAGGCCGAGGGGTGGATGGCGTCGACCCGACCAGCGCCGAATTCGTTGTCCACCGAGACCACCTCGGACTCAAAGGTC
The DNA here is from genome assembly GCA_947457975.1 of Comamonadaceae bacterium. Classification (GTDB taxonomy): domain Bacteria; phylum Pseudomonadota; class Gammaproteobacteria; order Burkholderiales; family Burkholderiaceae_C; genus Polaromonas. Next base: position 2,762 of record CANGYC010000227.1, read on the forward strand.
ACCAGCACATCGCCGATATTGCGTTGCAGGAAGATGCCGGTGGCATCGCGGCCGCCCCGGGCCAGCACCGGCACGTTTTTGTACAGCTTGCTCACGAACTCGGCGGCCTGTGCGTCGGTGCCGCCCTTGCTGCGCACATAGCCCCAGGCGGCGAGATACGCCATGCGGCCGTTGCCGCCGGTCTTGGGGTTGACCACGATCACCTGGATGCCGGGCTTGATCAGGTCGTCCCAGTCCTTGATGCCTTTGGGGTTGCCGTTGCGCACCAGGAACAGCATGGTCGAGGAGGTGGGGGCGGCGTTGTTCGGGAAGCGCTTGCGCCACTCCTTGTCGACCACGCCCTTGTCGGCCAGGAAGTCCACGTCAGTTGGGGTGTTCATGGTCACCACGTCGGCGTCCAGGCCGTCGGCCACGGCGCGCGCCTGGGCGCTGGAGCCGGCGTGCGACTGGTCGACCTTGATGTCCTTGCCGGTGGTCTTCTTGTAGTGGGCCACGAAGGCGACGTTGAGGTCCTTGTAGAACTCGCGGGCCACGTCGTAGGACACATTGAGCAGCGAGGTGGTCTGGGCATGGGCCAGGCTGGCAGCCGACAGGGCCAGGGTGGCGATCAGGTGGCGGAGCGGGAAGGTCATGACGGAAATCCTGAAGAAGGGGCGGGCATCCGCGGGGCGGTTGCGCGTGGGGAGGCTGGATTCTGGGGGGCGTTCTAAATAAGGCGAACTATTTTTTCGAAGTTTTGATATGCGAAAGCTGAATAAGGATTGGACGATGCGAGCGAGCGCTTACTTTTTTTGTGTAAATCTGGTCGAACAGCGCCCCATCGACAAAGTGCTCCCGGCTGGCCTGGGCCCTGGGCGAGATCGACCAGGGTCACGGCGCGCCTCGTCGGCGCTGCCGTACTTGCGCTTGGCGAATTCCCAGGCCGCCAGGTAGTTCCAGCGCGCCCCGCCCGAGGTCTTGGGGTTGGGTGTGATCACCTTGATGCCGGGCCTGAAGAGGTCGTCCCAGTCCCGTATGCCCTTGGGGTTGCCTTCGCGCACCACCAGCACGATGGTGGAGCTGTAGGGCGAGCTGTTGTGCGGCAGCCGCTTTTGCCAGTCCTTGGGGATCAGGCCCGCGTGCTTGTGCAGCGCATCGGTATCGCCGGCCAGTGCAAGCGTCGCCACATCCGCGTCCAGCCCATCAATGATGGAGCGGGCCTGCTTGCCCGAGCCGCCATGCGACTGCCTGAAGGTCAGCTCCTGACCGGTCTTGGCCTTCCAATGCTTGCCGAAGGCCTGGTTGAACTGCGCGTACAACTCACGCGTTGGGTCATAAGAGACATTGAGCAAACTCAAGGGCGACTGGGCCTGAGCGACCCAGGACAAAAACAACAGGCCGATGGCGGCCCAGTGTTTGAATGAAAAGCGCAAGTTGTTCATGGCTTGAATGGAAAGTCAGTGATGGACATGACCGCACTCTAAAAGTACGCGGCCGCTTTTCCAACCAATCATTTCCC
>CANGYC010000228.1 GCA_947457975.1 Comamonadaceae bacterium
ACCTGCTCAGCCCTCTGAGCGTGGCCACCGAGATCAATCTGCACGCCCCAGCCCTCTTGCCCGACGACTACTGCGGCGATGTGCACCTGCGCCTGTCCTTCTACAAAAAGTTGGCCACTGCTAAAACCAACGAGCAGATCGACGGCCTGCTCGAAGAAATCGTCGATCGCTTTGGCAAGCTGCCGCCACAGGGCCAGAACCTGATCGACATGCACCGCCTGCGCGTGCAGGCCAAGCCCTATGGCGTGGTCAAGGTCGATGCAGCGCCGGGGGTGATCCACATCACCTTCCGCAAGGATGCGCCGGTGGACCCGATGGCCATCATCGGTCTGATCCAGAAGAACAAGCACATCAAACTCGCCAGCAATGAAAAACTGCGGATCGAACGCGCCCTGCCCGAGCCGCGCGAACGGGCGCAGATGGTGCGCGACGTGCTGCGCTCCCTGGGCCAACCCACACAACAAGCGGCCGCCACGGCCTGAACACCCATGACCACTCCCCGTACACCCCTTAACACTGCGCCAGGCATCACCCTGCAGACGGCCCTGCCTGCGCGCAGACTCAGCGACTTCAAGCTGATCGCCTTTGACATGGACTCCACGCTCATCAACATTGAATGCGTGGACGAGATCGCCGACGCCGTGGGTAAGAAGGCTGAGGTGGCCGCCATCACCGAGGCGGCCATGCGCGGTGAGATCGCCGACTACAAGGAAAGCCTGCGCCGGCGCGTGGCCTTGCTCAACGGCGTGACGGAGGCGGACATGGACGGTGTTTACCGCGAGCGCCTGCGCCTGAATCCCGGGGCGGCCGAGCTGGTGAGGGCCTGCAAGGCCGTGGGCATGAAGGTGCTGCTGGTCTCGGGGGGCTTTACCTTCTTCACCGACCGCATCCGCGACCTGCTGGGCATCGACTACACGCGCTCGAATGTGCTCGAAGTCCAGCAGGGCGTGCTCACCGGCCGCATGGTCGACCAGCCCTGGGGCGACATCTGCGACGGCGAGGAAAAAAAGAAGATGCTGCTGCAGACCTGCGCGCAGCTGGGCATCTCACCGCTGGATGCGATTGCCATGGGCGACGGCGCCAACGACCTGCCCATGATGGGGACTGCCGGCCTGTCGGTGGCCTACCACGCCAAACCCGCGGTGCGGGCCCAGGCCATGGTGGCCATCAACGAGGGCGGGCTCGACCGGCTGCTGGAGCTGCTCCCACGCTGAGCAGTCCCAGATTCTTCATAAATCGTCCTATTCCGGCAGGCGGGCAGCCCGCAGGCCGACGAAGGCGGTGGCCCGGCGCACTTAAGCTGGCTGTCCCGCCCTTCGTTGCCGCAATGCCATGGCCCTGACCCACGCCCAGCCGCTGGACCTCATCAACCTGCGCCCGCTGGGCGCTGAGCTGACCCCCACCCGCAGCCACAGCCTGCTGCGCACCGATCGGCTGCAGCTCATGCGCATCGTGCTGCTGGCCGGCCAGGGCCTGCCGCCGCACCACATGGCCGGTGAGACCTGCCTGCAGTGCATCGAAGGCTTGGTGGTACTGCGCACCAGCGCCGGGGAAAAGGTACTGCAGCCGGGCTACGCCATCGTGCTACCGCCGGGGGAGCAGCATGCATTGAAGGCCGAGCAGGACAGTTCGCTGATGGTCCTCATGCTGCAGCACGCGCAGGCTGCCTGAGCGGCTGCGGCCATGCGCCACTCTGCAGTGGCTCGGCCAGGGCGCACAAGCCGAGGCGGCGCGCCACCTGGTGCGGCAGGAACAACTGCCCGGCCGCCACGGCGTGGATGGCCTCGACAATCTGTTCGGGCTCGCAGTGCTTGTTCAGGTAGCCGGCAGCACCCCGCCTGAGCAGGTCCAGGGCATGACCCTCCTCCGGGTAGCCGCTGAGGATCAGCACCGCCAATTGCGGTGCGCAGGCCCGGATGGCCTCCAGTCCATCGCGCCCGTTCTGACCGGGCATCACCAGGTCCATCAACAGCACATCGGGGGCTGCATCGACGGCAATCGCCGCCGCCTGGGCCCCGTTGTGGCCTTCGGCCACCACCTCGAGCTCGGGGCAGCCCTGCAGGAATTCGCGCAGGTGATGGCGGACGGCGGCATGGTCATCCACGATGGCAACTCTGATCATGAAATTCCTCAGGGTCAGGATGAGGTAGCCCGGCAGGCGAAGTACGGGGGTTCAAGGAGCCAGAAAGTTAAGCCCCGACCATGACTGCACAGGTAGGCACGGGATGCGGGGACTTGTCAGCCGGCTCCCACGGGCCAGAACCGCTCTGAGACGGTCCAGCCAGTCTTGAAAGCGGCGCATACAGCCCGCAACTGCATGACACCGTACAGCCCACCAGACCCGCCATGACCGACACCCTCCACATCGTCTGCCCCCATTGCCACACCACCAACCGGGTGCGGCAGGACGACCTGGCACGCTCACCTGACTGCGGGCAGTGCCATCAGCGCCTGTTCACCGGCCATCCACTGGCCCTGGATGCCGGCAGCTTCGACAAACACGTGCAGCGCAACCATATTCCGGTGCTGGTGGACTTCTGGGCGCCCTGGTGCGGACCCTGCCGCCAGATGGCACCGGCCTACGAACAGGCGGCTGCCCAGCTTGAACCCCAGGTGCGCGTGGCCAAGCTGGACACCGAGCAAGCCCGGGAACTGGGCGCGCGGCACCAGATCCGCAGCATTCCCACCCTGGCCCTGTTTCACCAGGGCCGTGAGCTGGCGCGGCAGCCCGGTGCCATGGGCCTGGCCGACATCGTGGGGTGGACGCAGCGGGAACTCACTCGCGCGGGCCTGCGGCCGAACTGAATTCAATCGAGGCGGATCACAAACTCCGCATCACCCATGTAGCGGTGCGGCCCCAGGGCCGCGGTGAGCGCGGCCGACTCGGCGGCCTGCCACTGGGTGATGATCTCAAGCTCCTCTGCAGTCAGGGCATCGGGGTTGGGCTGCTCGCCATAGACGGCCACGAGCTTCTGGTAGACCTGGTAGACCGGTGCGACCAGAGACGCGTCGCCCAGCTCGGCTTCCAGAGCCTGGCAGAAGCGCCGCTCGGCGCTGCGGCGCTCGGTCTCGCTGGCCTCCTCGAAGGCGTAGAGCTTGACGCGGTAGCTCATGGTGAGCCCTCCAGCACAGCCAGCCGCTGGCGAATGCGCGCGACCTCCTCGCTGCGGCCGGCGGCCTCTGCCTGCCCGAGCTGCAGGCCCAGCCAGGCCCACAAGGGCCGGCGCCAGCCCTGGGCCGAGGCGGTGTCCACGGCCCGCTGGATCAACGCCAACTGCGCAACTGCGGGTTGTGGGGTACCCCACTCGGACATGGTCGGTGGTTTCGATGAATGGGAAACAGCAGGCGCTGCAGAACCGGCTCAGGAGCGGCTGGCCATGGGCTCGCCCATGCGGATGGCGCCCCCAGGCTGCCAGGCCGAGTTGAATTGCAGCGGCCCTTCTGGGAACAGCATCACCACGGTGGAGCCGAGCATGAAGCGGCCCATTTCCTGGCCCTGGGTCAAGCGGATGCCCTGGTGTCGGTAGTCCCATTCGCGCACGCCGCCCTGCCGCGAGCGCTCGACCACGCCATGCCAGACCGTGGCCATGCTGCCCACGATGGTGGCCCCCACCAGCACCAGCACCCAGGGACGGCCCTGGTGCTCGAACACGCAGACCACCCGCTCATTGCGGGCAAAGAGACCGGGCACCCCTCGGGCAGTGGCCGGATTGACCGAGAACAATTCGCCCGGCACGTAAATCATGCGCTGCAACTCGCCGTCGCAGGGCATGTGGATGCGGTGGTAATCGCGCGGGCTCAGGTACAGCGTGGCAAAGTGCCCATGGCTGAACTGGCCGGCCAGATCGGTATCTCCCCCCACCAGAGCGGTGCTGGAGTAGCGGTGGCCCTTGGCCTGGAAGATCTGGCCCTCGTCAATCGGGCCGAACTGGCTGATCGCCCCATCCACCGGGCAGACCAGGTCGGCCTGGGCCAGGGGGCGGACACCCGGCTTGAGTGCGCGGGTGAAGAAGTCGTTGAAGCTGAGGTACTTGGAAATGTCGGGCTCGGCGGCCTCGCTCATGTCCACGCCGTACTTGCCCACGAACCAGCTGATCAAGCGGGTGGTGGTCTCGCCCCTCTGGCGGGAAGCGATGTGACCGGCCAGGCGGGTCAGGGCCTGCTTGGGCAGGGCGTATTGCGACAGGACATTCAGGCGTTCGGACACTCGCGCTCGCTTCTTGTAAGTGAAGGGGTTGATTTTATAGACCGGCCC
>CANGYC010000229.1 GCA_947457975.1 Comamonadaceae bacterium
AAATGCTTTACCGACAAGACGGGACCGCTGAACGCTTTGGCCAAAGTCCCCACCAAAATCTATGTGCGTGCGGGTGCCTACGAGCAGCCTGTCTTTGAGGGGCTTTATCAGAAGCATCTCCTTGATCCTGGCTGGCGTTGTGTCCGCATGAATCATGGGCACGATCTCATGCTCGACGCACCACAAGAAGTCAGCGACCTGTTGCTGTCTACGGCCCAAAAGAAAGAAACCACCATTTCATGAAACTCGCTCGTTTTAATGATGATCGCCTCGGCTTGGTCTTGGGCAATGAATTGGTGGATGTCACCCAAGTCCTGACGCATCTGCCCAGGGCCTGCTACCCCTTTCCCAGGCACGACGTTTTCATAGAGCACCTGGCTTTCCTGCGCCCTTTCATTGAGCAGTTGGCAGGAAATTCGACGCGCTATCGCCTCGAGGAAGTCAGCTTGCTCAGTCCGGTCGGCAACCCGGGCAAGGTTGTGGCGGCACCCGTGAACTACAAGCGTCACCTTGAAGAGGTTCTCGCGCAGCGGGAAATCCATCACGGCAATCTGATCCAAGAAATCCAAAAAGCGGGCCTGTTCCTCAAAGCCAGCAGTTCGGTGATCGGCTGCGGACAAGCCATTGAGCTGGTGCACACAGACCGTCGAAACGATCACGAGATTGAATTGGCGGTGGTCATCGGCAGTACCTGTCGGCGGGTTCTTGCTCAGGATGCCCTCGCCCATGTGGCGGGTTATTGCATTGGTTTGGACATCACGCTCAGAGGGCCGGAGGAGCGCAGCCTGAGGAAATCCCCGGACACCTACACCGTCCTGGGGCCCTTCTTGGTAAGCGCTGACGAACTCAGCGATCCATCCCATTTGGATTTTTCGCTCCATGTGGGACCGGACTTGCGACAACAAGCCAACACGAGCGAGTTGATCCTGGGGGTTCCCGAGTTGATCGCTTTTGCCTCCTCCTTCTACACCTTGCATCCTGGAGATGTTCTGTTGACGGGCACCCCTCAGGGCGTGGGCCCCATAGCCGCAGGCGATGTGCTGCATGCACGAATCGATGGCATAGGGGCCATGTCCGTTCGTGTGAGCGCTTAGCGGGGCCAGCTCAAATCCACCGAGACGCCCACTTTTCAGCGTCCTTCCATACAAGGGTTATCCATGGTTAGCCTCCAAAGTCTCACTCCTAGAATGGTTTTTCCAGTGGCAGCTTGACCGACGGCCAGCTGCCCCAGGACCGCCATGTCGAACCACTTCAAGGAGCGTCCATGTCCACGATTCGGGTCAACGGCCAAGCACACAAAGTGCAGGCCGATTCAAAAACCTCTTTATTGCATGTGCTGCAAAACGAGTTGCAGCTCAAAGGGCCCAAATACGGCTGCGGCATAGCGCAATGCGGGGCATGCACGGTGCACATCAACGGTCAGGCCACGCGCTCGTGCGTGATGCCCGTGGGCATGGTGCGCGGTGAGGTGACCACCCTGGAAGGACTCGGCACACCCGAGAAGCCGCATCCTGTGCAGAAGGCTTTCATTGAAGCCCAGGCCGCTCAGTGCGGTTACTGCATCAACGGCATGGTGATGACCACCGTGGCCTTCTTGAAGACCACGCCCAAGCCCTCTGTGGATCAAATCAAGGCCGCGCTCGACGGCAACCTGTGCCGTTGCGGCACGCACATGCGCATCATCTCTGCCGTGCGCAAGGCTTCGGGAGGTGCAGCATGAAACGGCGTGCATTCCTTCAATCCTCGGCCGGCGTGGTTGTCGGTTTCAGCCTCCACATCGCCCCCAGCCAGGCGCAGTCTGCACCTGATCCGCGCTTTACCCAGGTCGATGCCTGGCTCAAGATCGCCCCCAATGGCATGGTCACCTTCCACACCGGCAAGGTGGAGTTGGGCACCGGCGTGCGCACTGCGCTGGCGCAAATGATTGCGGAAGAGCTCGACGTGTCGGTCTCCAGTATTCAGCTGGTGATGGGCGACACCGAGTTGTGCCCGGATCAAATTGGCACCTTTGGCAGCTTGACCATCATGCTGGCCGGCCCGCAAGTGCGCCAGGCCGCCGCCGAGGCCCGCCTGGCCTTGGTAGAGCGTGCGGCCAAGCGACTGGGGGTGCCTGCGGATCAAATTCAAACAACGCAAGGCATGGCCAGGGCCCCGAGTGGCGCCAGCATCAGCTATGGCGAGCTGGCCCAAGGCCCCGCTCTGGGCCGCACCATCAGCGGCAAAGCCACCTTGAAAACCCCGGCGCAGTTCAAGCAGATCGGCCAGTCCGTGCCGCGCGTGGAAATCCCCGCCAAAGTCTGCGGCACCCATGAATATGTGCACCACGTGCGCGTGCCTGGCATGCTGCACGGGCGCATCATCCGCCCCGACATGCCCGGTGCGACTGCCCTGCAGATTGACGACAGCGCCTTGAAGACCATGGCCGGCTCTCCCAAGCTGGTGCGCAAGGGCCAGTTCCTGGCCGTGGTGGCCGACAGCGAAGACATGGCCGTCAAGGCCGCGCAAGCGGTGAAGGTGCTGTGGAGCGCCGCCGAGCCCTTGCCCACCCCGCAGGAGGTGCCTCAGCTCCTGCGCAGCACACCTTCGACCATGCGCGAATTGCAGCGCACCGGCCAGGGCGCAGACGGCTTGGCTCAGGCGGTCAAAACCCATCAGGCCGACTATTACGTGCCCTTCCAGCTGCATGCCTCGATTGGCCCCTCCTGTGCAGTGGCCGACGTGCGCGCTGACCGAGCCACCGTCTGGTCGGCCACGCAAACCTCCTTCCTCACACGGGGCAGTCTGGCCACCATGCTGGGCATGAAGCCCAACCAGGTGCGGCTGATCTGGGTCGAAGGCTCGGGCTGCTATGGCCAGAATGGCTCGGACGACGTGTCCGGCGATGCCGCCTTGCTGTCGCAGCTGGTGGGTAAGCCCGTGCGCGTGCAGTGGATGCGGCGCCAGGAACACCAATGGGAGCCCAAGGGCGCGGCCATGTCCATGTCGGTCAAAGGTGGCCTGGATGCCAGGGGCCAGATCATCGGTTGGGATTACGCCGTCTGGAGCCCCAACCATGCCTTGCGCCCTTACTACGACATGGCGGGCAACATGCTGGCCGGTGAGGCTCTGGGCATGCCAGCGCGCTACCTGCAAGCCGGTGCCGACCGCGACGCCAAACCCTCCTACGTCTTTGCCAACAGCCGGGTGGTGTTGAACCTGCTTGAGCGCTCGCCCCTGCGCTCATCGTCTTTGCGCGGCTTGGGCTCTCCCCAAAACACCTTTGCCAACGAGTCATTCATTGACGAGATGGCCGTGTTGGCCGGTGCCGATGCGATCGATTTCCGGGTTCAACACCTCAAAGACGAACGCGCCATTGCCGTGCTGCGTGCGGTTGAAAAACTCGCCGCCTGGGACAAGCGTCCGAGTGGCCAGCGCAACAAAGGCACGGGGCGCGGCGTGGCTTTTGTGCAATACAACAACAACTCCACCTATGTGGCCGTCAGCATGCATGTGCAGGTGGACGACAAGACCGGCAAGGTCAAGGTCGAGAAGGTGTGCGTGGCCCATGATTGCGGGATGATCGTCAACCCCGACGGCGTGCGCAGCCAGGTCGAGGGCAATGTGATCCAGACCCTCAGCCGAGCCCTGCTGGAAGAGGTGCAGACCACACGCAAGGAAATCACCAGTGTGGACTGGGCCAGCTACCCCATCATGCGTTTCTCGGAACTGCCCAGCGAGATCCACATCGAGCTGATCGACCGCCCCACGGTGCGGGCCGTAGGAGCGGGTGAAGGTGCGGCCTCACCGATTTTTCCGGCGCTGGCCAATGCGATTTTCGACGCCACCGGCGTGCGCCTGCGAAGCGTGCCCTTCACCCCGGAACGCCTGCTGGCGGCGCGGAAACAACAGCTGGCCTGAAAAGGCCCCATCCCGGGCGTGAAGTAGGCGTCCGGAAACAACAAAGGCCTGGCAGCAATGCCAGGCCTTTGATTGCCTTGGAAATTTTGGATGCTTTACGCGACTCTTAAGACGCTTCATGTGTTGGCCATTGTGGTTTGGATCGGTGGCATGGTGTTTGCCCACTTTTTTCTTCGACCGGCGCTTGCTCAACTGGAGGCTCCGCTGCGCCTGCGCCTGATGCATGACGTGCTCGGACGCTTCTTCAAAGCGGTGTTTGCAGCCTCGCTGCTGGCGCTGGCCACAGGCCTGTGGATGCTGGGGCGGGTAGCCAAACAAGTGGTGCAGTCAGGGGGC
>CANGYC010000230.1 GCA_947457975.1 Comamonadaceae bacterium
CGCCGCATCGAGTTTTATGGCGTGGGCAACTCCGGCATCGTGGCGCAAGACGCACAGCACAAATTCTTCCGCCTGGGCGTCAACGCCATCGCCTACAGCGACGGCCACATGCAGGTCATGAGCGCCTCCATGCTGCGCCCCGGCGACTGCGCCGTGATCATCTCCAACTCCGGCCGCACCCGCGACCTGATGGACGCCACCGACATCGCCCGCCAAAACGGCGCCACCGTGCTGGTGGTCACTGCCAGCGGCTCACCCCTGGCCGCGGCCGGCGACATCCACCTGGCCGCCGACCACCCCGAGGGCTACGACCGCTACAGCCCCATGGTCTCGCGCCTCTTGCACCTGATGATCATTGACATCCTGGCCACCACCGTGGCCTTGCGCCTGGACAGCGAACAGCTTCAGCCCATGCTGCAGGACATGAAGGACAAGCTGCGCAGCAAGCGCTACACCTGAAGAGGCGGCCCCAAGGTTCAGGGCGCGGACGGTGGCCGCAGCTGCACCGGGCCGTACCAGGCCTGGACGGCGCTGCCGGTGTTGTCGGTGTCGGTCATCACGGCCACGGCGCGCAAGGCGCCAGGGGGCTCGCCGAACACCCGTTCGTAATCAGCGCGGATGTCGCGCTCGTAATCCAGCCAGCGGTTCACGCCATCGGCACCCGACTGGATGACCAGCTTGCGAATGCGCTCGGTGCGGCGGTTGTTCACCACCGTGCCTATGGGCAGCTGGTTGGACCACACGTACATGAGGGTGGCATAAGGCAGCTCCTCCCCGGTGACGGCCCGGGCCAGCTCGGACAGCATGGCATCGCGGGCCGAGAAGCGGCTGCGGTCGCCGTCGAACACCAGCACCAGGCGTACCGGCGAGTCTTCCTTGGCGGCCTGCTGGAGATCGGCGTCGGCGATCAGCCGGTCCACCTTCCAGGAAAAGCGGATGAGGCCCAGCGAGCTGGGCGCTTGGTACATGGTTTGCCGCATCGCGCTGATGCCAGACTCGGAGGACACCCCCATGGCCGGGCGACCGTCACGCCACACGTACGCATACTGATTGCGCCGCTTGCCCGGGAAGGTCTGGTGCTGCCAGGGACTCAGGCGGGTGCTAGGGGCCTGCGCGGGCGGGGCCTGCTGTGCTCCTGGCCCGGGCTGCACCCAGAGGCGAGCCACATGCTCTGACTCGTTCGAGGGCAGTTGCGCACATCCTCCCAGCAGGACAAGCGCGAAGCCGGCGAGCAAAAGCGGGCACTTGGCGGTCATGGGCCGGAAGTCTGGCACAAGCCAAGCCGGCCTGGGCAGGCTGTAAACCCTCAAGGGCTGCGCAGCTCAGGGCGCCTGCGGCTTTGCAGCAGGGCGATGTTCTGCTCGCCCGTCACGGTGCTGGCGTAGTGCTTATTGATCACGTCCACACTGGTGCGGGCATTGCGCGCCAAGGTGAGCAGGTCGATGCCCTGGCCATACAGCAGCCGGAAGGTGATGGCCGAATGGCGCAGGCTGTAGAGGCTGCGCGGCTGGCCGTGCGGTCCCTGCTTCAAGCCGGTCTCAGCCAGCACCCAGTTGAAATGGAAATTGAGTACCCAGTGTGCATAGTGGCGGTCCTGCAGCTGCGGCAGGAACAGGTAGTCGTCGGGCCCGGCCAAGCCCTGGGCCGCATAGTGCTGGCGCATCAGGCGGTACAGGCGCACGGCCGGCTGCAGGGTGACGATGGGTTTGCCATGGCGTTTGGTCTCCGGCAGGGTCAGGCGCAGGTACAGGCTGCTGGAGCGCACGATCTCCACGTGGCGGTGCTTGAGGGTTTTGAGGTCGCTGGGGCGGATGAAGCTGTGGAGCATGAAGCCCATGGCCCAGGCCAGGTCGGGCGGCATCTGGTGCTCGGCGTGCCTGATCTTGTAGTTCGCCCGCAGCGCCTCAGTGCTCACCGGGTAGGGCTGGCCGCGCAGACGGCGTGCGCAGCGGATGATCTGCCAGTACTCGCTGGGCGTAAAAGCCCCCCGGGACGTGGTGTGGATCTTGATCTTGGGGAACACCGGCAGCTTGTCCTGCACCCCCGTGGCCACGCCATACGCCAGCACCTTGCGCACCGCCACAAGGTACTGGCTCACGGTGGTGGTGGAAAAGCGCTGGCTCAGGGCATGCGTGAAGTCCAGCAAGGCCAGGTGATTGATCTCATGCACCGGCGTCTCGGCCCAGCGCGGCAGGATGTGCGCGTCCATGCGGTTGCGCATCACCTGCCAGCTTCCCAGGCTGTACTCGCCCCGGCTGGCGCGCGCCTGCTCGTTGCGCATCACCTGGGCCGCCAGTTCGCCAAACAGGGGCGAGGTGGGCGAAGGGGCGAGCGGTGCGGTCGGCATGCCGGGCAGTTCGTCCTGATGGGGATGCTGGGCCTGGCGCCGCAGGTGCTGCTCGGCCACCAGGCGTTCATAAAACTGCCGGGCCACGTGCAGGGCCAGGCGCAGCGACTCGGTCTGTGTGCTGCGCCGGTGGGTGCGGCCGGCCATCCAGCAGCGCACCTGCCAGAAGCGGCTGGCCGCGATCTTGAAGACGACCAGCTTTTGCGGATAGCCCGGCACGGGCAGGATGGTCTCCGGAATGGGAACGGTGCGTTCGCGCGCCTGGCGCGGCGCAGCCGGCACATCATTGGCCGCCTCTTGCCACCAAAAAGACCCGACATCCACCATGCGGATAACTTACCGGTGGTACACCCCCGCCACCAAACTGAACCATGATTTATTACTTTTAGGAACATGCCCATCAGCTTAATGGGTACTAAATAGGGCGTCCTCATACCCATGAGTTTTCAGTTCATCCGTTTGCACACAAGCGCATCTGGCTCAGCCTGTTGTACAGGCCAGACCATGCAACCCAAGCGCGCTTGAATGGCGATGCAAAAACGGAAATCCTCAGGCCCATCAAGGACTTGCAAGCCAGAGCCAGGTTCAGGCGGCCAAGTTGCTTTGGCTGCTCTGGCAGCTACGAGCGCCTTCGCTCAGTCGACCGTGACCCTGTCGGGCCGCGCTTCCATGGACGTGTCGAGCTTCTCGGCCGTCGGCGCCACCGCCGGTGCTGCCTCCGACCTCAAGAGCCGCACCCGTGTGGCTGACACTTCTTCGCGCATCACCTTCGCTGCCACCGAAGACCTCGGCAAAGGCCGCCGTGCTGGCGTGTACTGCGAGACCGGTATCAACATCGACAACGCCGCCGCCACCGGCCAGGCCAACACCGCCAACGCCAACACTTCCGAGTGGTGCTCGCGCGAAGGCCGTGCCTTCATCGGCACCGGCATCTATGAACTGCGCGCTGGCCGCCAGAACGTCTGGTGGACCCAGGGCGAGCTGAACCAAGCTGGCTCGACCTTCATCGGCTCTGACACGGCCACCAACATCATCAACGGCGGCGTCGGCGTGTACGGCGTGCGTCTGGAAAACATGATCAAGGTCGCTGTGACCGGCGGCCAGTTCGCTGGCTCCGAGGTCTACACCGGCTTCATGGGTGCCGCCACCGGCGAGGCCGCTGCCGCCAACGTGGATGCCAAGGGCAAGTACCAAGGCTTCAAGCTGTCGTACACCGCAGGCCAGCTGGTCGGCATGATCGATCACCAGTCGTCCAAGAGCTCGCCCACAGCGACTGCTTCGTCCACTGCCATTGGTTCCAACAGCTTTGACCGCACTGCCACCAAAGTGGGCCTGGGCTTCAAGTACACGCCCACCAGCCTGGTGTCCGTCCAGATGTGGAACAAGGAGCGCACCGACGTGACCAACGGCGCTGCCACCTTTGTTCAAACCGTCACGGTTAACAACACGACTGCCGGCAATGCCAAGGACTCTGGCTACGCTCTCAACGTGAAGCACGACCTGGGCGGCGGCATCATGCTGCACGGCCAGTACGCCAAGGCCAACAACATCAAGGGCACGACGGCTGGCGAACAAGCCAACACCGGCGCCACGGCCTATACCCTGGGCGCAACCTACGGCCTGAGCAAGCGCACGCACCTGTACGGCTCTTTCCACAAGATCGTGAACAAAAGCGCTGCCATCTACGGCATGACCGGTGGCAACTACCAGTCTGGCTCGGCCAACGCTGGTGCTGACACCAAGATCATCGCTGTGGGCATGATCCACAACTTCTGATCTGACGCTGGCATTCGCCAGCTGAAAGCCTAGAAGCTTAAAACCCCGCCAAGGCAACTTGGCGGGGTTTTTTCATGGGGTGGAGAAAAAAGGAGCAGGCGGGCC
>CANGYC010000231.1 GCA_947457975.1 Comamonadaceae bacterium
CAAGGACTTCGGGATGGACACCATCTCGCTGGCCGGGCCGCTGGAGGCCAAGCTGCGTGCCGTGCGCGAGGCCGGGTTCACGCAGATCATGCTCTCGGCCCGCGACATCGTGGGCCACCCCGAGGGCCTGGAGGCCGCCGTGGCGGCCGTGCGCTCGAGCGGCCTGCGCGTGACTGGCTTTCAGGTGCTGCGGGACTTCGAGGGCCTCTCGGGCCACCTGCACGACTACAAGATCGACATCGCCAAGTCCATGCTGGAGATGTGCAGCGCCTTGGGCGCCAAGGTGCTGCTGGTGTGCTCCTCCACCTCGGTGCATGCCACCATCGACCCCGAGGCCCAGGCCCGAGACCTGCGCAAGCTCGCCATGCTGGCCATTCCCAAGGGCATCAAGGTGGCCTACGAGGGTCTGTCCTGGGGCCGCACGGTCAACGAGTTTCCGCAGGCCTGGGACATCGTCTGCCGCGCCGACATGCCCAACCTCGGCCTGGGCCTGGACTCCTTCCACATGTTCGCCACCAAGACCCCGCTGGAGGACCTGGACATGCTGGACCCGGACAAGATCTTCCTGGTGCAGCTGGCCGACTTCATGTGGACCGAGATCAAGTCGGTGGAAGAGCGCATCACCACCGCGCGCCACTTTCGCGTGTTTCCTGGTGAGGGCGTGCACAGCGCCGACCTCGCGGCCCTGGTGGGCCGGCTGCACGCCCTGGGCTACCGCGGCGACTACAGCTTTGAAGTGTTCAACGACGATTACCAGCAGATCCCGCTGCCCACCGTGGCCCAACGCGCCTGGCGCTCGGCCCTGTGGCTGGGCGAGGACGTGCTTCGCCGCTCGGTACCGCTGCCCAATCAAATTCGCCTCAAGCGCTGACATAGCCCCGCTCCCCCTGTAGGACCCAGCCCCCTGGGCGATCGGTGCCTGGATGCAGCCTGCATCCCTGACAATGGCGCATGGTCTCATCGCCTCTGTATCCGATTGATGAGCGCGAGGTCGAGTGCTCGGCCATCCGCGCCCAGGGGGCGGGCGGGCAGAACGTCAACAAGGTCTCCAGCGCCATCCATCTGCGCTATGACATTCCCGCCTCGTCTCTGCCCGAGGACGTCAAAGCCAGGCTGCTGAGCAGCGGCGACAGCCGCATCACCCAGGCCGGCGTGCTGGTGCTCAAGGCCCAGGAACACCGCACCCAGGAGCTCAACCGCGCCGCCGCCCTGGCCCGCTTGCAGACCATCGTGGACGCCGTGTCGCGGCCACCCAAGCCGCGCCGCGCCACTCGACCCACGCTGGGCTCCCAGCGGCGGCGACTGCAGGCCAAGAGCCAGCGCGCCGAGATCAAAAGCCTGCGCGGCCGCCTTTCAGAGTAGGAGCCCAGTCCCCTGGGCGATGAATCTCCAAGCCACCACTGCATCCCATGAAACAGCGTTCACCCACCGGCGGCCTTGTCTACTCCACCGATGCGGGTCGCATGTGCCCGTCTTGCCGCCAGGCCATCGCGCAATGCACCTGCTCGAAGGCAAGGCCTGCCGCCGCCGGGGATGGCATCGTCCGGATTTCCCGCGAGACCAAAGGGCGTGGCGGCAAGGCCGTCACCGTGGTGCGTGGCCTCGCCATGGAAGCCACCGCGCTTGACGCCCTGGCCAAACAGCTCAAGGCCGCCTGTGGCTCCGGTGGCACCGTCAAAGACGGTGTGGTGGAAGTGCAGGGCGATCACGCCGACAAGCTCACCGCCTTGCTCAAGGCGCAGGGGTTTGCAGTCAAGCGCGCTGGGGGCTAGCGACGAGACGGCCTCAGACGGTGCTGCGTTCCTGCAGAACTTCAGGTGCCAGCTCCGCGATGGCCAGAAAGTGGCTGAGGTAGACCTGTCCGCTCAGGTGACGAAGGAAATCGGTGCCCTCAAGCCGGTCCATCACCGGCCCCTTGACCTCGCTCAGATGCAGCTGCACACCGGCATCCTGCAGTCGCTGGTCGATGGCTTCGAGGCTTTCCAGTGCGCTGGCATCGATGTCGTTGATGGCCGAGCATTGCAGCACCAGGTGTTTGAGCTCTGGCCGCTCGGCCACCAAGGCGTTGACGCGGTCTTCCAGAACGCGGGCATTGGCGAAGTACAGACTTTCATCGACCCGCAGGCTCGCCAGGCGAGGACTCACCTGCACCTGGTGGCGCAACACGTTGCGAAAGTGCTCGGTGCCGGGCACCAGGCCGACTTCGGCAATGTGCGGACGGCTGGTCTTGTAGAGGTAGAGCAGCAGTGACAGGGCAACGCCCGCCACCAGCCCGGCTTCTACGCCGGCTGCCAGAGTGACCAGCAAGGTCACGACCACCGCTGAGAAATCCGAACGTGAATAGGCCCAGGTACTGCGCAGGATGCGCAGGTCCACCAGGGACAGCACCGCCACCACGATGGTGGCTGAGAGCGTGGCCTGGGGCACGTAGTACAGCGCTGGCGTGAGCAGCAAGGCCGCCAGCAGGATGCCCACCGCGGTGAACACGCCTGCGGCCGGTGTCTGCGCCCCCGCGTCAAAGTTCACCACCGAGCGCGCGAAGCCGCCCGTCACCGGAAATCCCCCGGTCAGCGCAGCGCCCACGTTGCTCGCACCCAGTGCGACCAGTTCGCGGTTGGGGGTGATGCGCTGGCGGCGCTTGGCCGCCAAGGTCTGGCCCACCGAGACCGATTCGACAAAGCCCACCACGCTGATCAGCAGGGCCGGTATGGCCAGTTGCTGCCAGAGCGATGCATCCCAGGACGGCAGCGTCAGCGGCGGCAGCCCGGCGGGGACTACGCCGACGATGCGCACACCCTGCTCTTGCCATTGGCCGGCCCAGGTGAGCAGGGCCGTGACGGCAATCCCCGCCACCGGTGCGGCCTTGGCCAAGCCGTCCGAGAGACGGGGACCCAGCCCCAGGCGGCGCAGCAGCGGCTTGACCCCACGCCGGGCCCAGAACAGGAAGGCCACGGTGCTCAGGCCGATGCCGGCAGTCAGGGCGTGGGTGTGGGCAATGTGTGATGCCAGTTGCACCACCAGGTCGAAGAAGTTGTGGCCTTCCGCCTTGATGCCCAGGATCACCTTGAGTTGGCCCGCTGCGATCAGCAGTGCCGAGGCGGTGATGAAGCCTGAAATCACCGGGTGGCTCAGGAAATTGGCCAGGAACCCCAAGCGCAACAGGCCCATGAGGAGCAGCATCGCGCCCGAGAGAAAGGCCAAGGTGATCGCCAGCGTCCCGTAATGGGGCGAGCCTGCCTGCGCCAGCTCACCGATGGCGGTGGCCGTCATCAGCGAGACCACGGCCACGGGCCCCACGGCCAGCACGCGGCTGCTGCCCAGCGCGGCATACAGCAGCAGCGGCGCGATGCTGGCATACAGCCCCACCTGAGGAGGAAGCCCCGCCAGCGCCGCATAGGCCAGGCTCTGCGGGATGAGCATGATGGTCACGATGACTGCCGCCACCAGGTCGCTGGACAAGGTGCTGCGGTCATAGCCGCGCATCCACTCCATCATGGGCAGGGATGGCAGCCTCGTGCCCATGTCAGGCTCCAGTGCGGCGTGTGGCCGCGGCCCGGGTCCTGCGGTCCACGACTTCAAACACCAGCATGCCGGCGATCATGGTCAGCACAAACAGGGCGGCCTTGGATTCGCCCGCGCCCATGGCCACGATGCCGGGGCCAGGGCAAAAGCCCGCCAGGCCCCAGCCGGCGCCGAAGGTGAGCGCTCCCAGCACCAGGCGCCGGTCAATGTCGCGCGAGGTGGGTAAGTGCATGGCCGAGCCCAGGAAGCTGCTCGTGCGTTTTTTAGCCACTGTAA
Organism: Comamonadaceae bacterium; assembly: GCA_947457975.1. GTDB lineage: Bacteria > Pseudomonadota > Gammaproteobacteria > Burkholderiales > Burkholderiaceae_C > Polaromonas. The sequence goes on from CANGYC010000231.1 coordinate 3,799, forward strand.
AGCCCACCAGGCCCACCAGCACGCCGCCGCCCATCACGAAGGCCAAAGAAGGGTCCCAGGCGCCTGCCAGGTCGAGAAAGCCGAGCACCTTGCCCGGGTCGGTCATGCCGGAGATCAGCAGGCCCAGGCCAAAGAGCAGGCCCACCAAGAATTCAGAAAGACGGTTCATGGAGCTCTCCTTGCAATCAGATCAGGTGGCGAACGACATAGACCATGGCAAAGCCAGAGGCCATGAAGGCCAGCGTGGCCACCAGCGAGCGTGGCGACAGCCGCGACAGGCCGCACACGCCGTGGCCGCTGGTGCAGCCCGAACCGTAGCGCGTGCCCAGGCCCACCAGCAGGCCAGCCGCCGCGATGGCGACGTTGCCCGCCTCGATGCGCGGCGCGCTCACCAGACCGGG
>CANGYC010000232.1 GCA_947457975.1 Comamonadaceae bacterium
CCAAGCGCGCCACAAGGCCTGGGGCTGGCTTCGCCTGGCCCAGGGCCAGAGCGCCTTGCAGCAGGTTCCCGGTCTGCGCTTTGCCAAGGTCATGGGCAGCGGTCACCAGGGTGGCTTCAGCATCCGGCCCAGCTCCACCCACCAGGGCCTGATCACCATGTTTGAAGATGCGGCCAGCGCGCAAGCCTTTGTGCAGGGGCCGCTGATCGCGGCGTACCGCGAGCGGGCACGCCAGTTCTGGACCGGTCTGATGTGCGTGGATTCGGCCCGAGGCGCCTGGGATGGGCGCGTCTGGGGCAACACCCCTGCGCAAGCCCTGGGCTCACTGACTGACACCCTCGACCCCAGCAACCAGGTCCCGCTGGCCGTGATCACGCGGGCCAGCATCCGGCCGGCCAAGGCCCTGGCTTTTTGGCGCTATGCACCGGCCTCGCAGACCGATCTGCAAAACGCCCCCGGCTGCACGATGGCCATGGGCCTGGGTGAAGCGCCACTGCTGCGCCAGTGCACCTTCAGCCTCTGGCGCAACACGCCCTCCATGCTGGCCTACGCGCACGGTGGGGCGCACCAGGCGGCCCTGGAGGCAGCCTACCGGCACGACTTTTTCGCTGAATCGCTGTTTGTGCGCATGCGGCTGCTGGAGCAGCAAGGCCACTGGCAGACGCCTGGTCAGCCCAGCCCTGCGGCCAGCGCATGAGCACGCACCGCGTCGTCGTGGTGGGGGCTGGCATGGCCGGTCTGGTCAGCGCACTGCAATTGGCCCAACAAGGCCTGGATGTCACGGTGGTGGAAGCCGGCGACAGCCCGGGCGGGAAGGTGCACCAGCGGCTGGTGCAAGGCGTGGGCATCGACAGCGGCCCCACCGTCTTCACCATGCGCTGGATCTTCGACCAGATCTTTGCCTCGGTGGGCACCACGCTCGAGAGCGAGCTGCAGATCCAGCCCCTGCCCATTCTGGCCCGGCACTTCTGGGAAGACGGCAGCAGCCTGGACCTGCACGCCGACCGCGAGCGCTCGGTACAGGCGGTGCGCGAATTCGCTGGCGCCGCCGAGGCCTCGCGCTTTGCGGGCTTTTGCGACATGTCGCAGCGGGTCTACGAGGCCCTGGAAGGTCCATTCATCCGTTCTACGGCCCCCAGCTTCCTGGGCATGCCCGGGCGCTTAGGCGCCAGTGGTCTGGGCGTGCTCACGCAGCTCGGCCCGTTTCGCAGCCTGTGGCAAAGCCTGGGTCAGCATTTCACCGACCCGCGCCTGCGCCAGCTCTTTGCGCGCTACGCCACCTACTGCGGCTCCTCACCCTGGCAGGCGCCGGCCACGCTGATGCTGATTGCACAGGTCGAGCTCAATGGCGTGTGGTCTGTACGCGGCGGCATGCACGCCCTGGCCTTGTGCCTGGAGCGTCTGGCCCGCCAGCGCGGCGCCGTCTTTCGCTACGGCAACGCCTGCGCTCAGATCCTGGTGCAAGGGCGGCAGGTGCGGGGCGTGCGCCTGGCCAGTGGCGAGGAGCTGCCGGCCGACAGCGTGGTCTTCAATGGCGACGTGGCGGCCCTGAGCACAGGCCTTTTGGGCGAGCCGGCGCGCGCAGCGGTGTCGCGCAAGGCCGCGCCACGCTCGCTGTCGGCTCTAACCTGGTCCATGCATGCGCCCACGCAAGGCGTGGCGCTGGACCGCCACAACGTGTTCTTCACCCGCGACTACGCCAGCGAGTTCACGGACATCTTTAACGACCAGCGCCTGCCGCGCCAGCCCACGGTCTACATCTGTGCGCAGGACCGCGGTGCGGATGATGGTCCGGCCGCCGGCCAGGCTGAGCGCCTGCTGTGCCTGGTCAATGCCCCGGCGGTGGGTGACCGCCATCTACCTACCCATGAAGCCTTGGACACATGCGAACACGCGAGCTTTTCCCTGCTGGCCCGCTGCGGCCTGACCCTTCAGCCCCTGCCGGACAACCACGTGAGGACAGGCCCGCAGGAATTTCACCAGCGCTTTCCGGCGACGGGCGGAGCGCTGTACGGCCAGGCGACACACGGCTGGATGTCGGCCTTCGAGCGAGCGGGCGCACCGACCTCACTGCAGGGCCTGTACCTGGCGGGCGGGAGCGTCCACCCGGGGCCGGGGGTGCCGATGGCGGCGATGTCCGGGCAGCAGGCGGCCGCGGCCCTGATGGCCAGCCCCGCTTTGACCAGGCGGTCCCCTCGGGCGGCTACCTCTGGTGGTACCTCGATGCGCTGAGCGACGACGGCCAGTGGGGCTTGTCCCTGATCGCCTTCGTGGGCAGTGTGTTCTCGCCCTACTATGCCTGGGCGCTGCGCGGCGGCCAGCCGGTAAACCCGGACAACCACTGCGCGCTCAACGTGGCGCTCTACAGCCGATCGGCGCGGCGCTGGTCCATGACCGAGCGCGGCGCGCGCCACTGCGAGCGCGATGCCACGCAATTCACCATCGGCCCGAGCCAGCTGCGCTGGGACGGCCAGGCCCTGGTGATTGACATCGACGAAATCGCCCTGCCCCTGCCCCGGCGCATCCGCGGCACGATCAGGGTGCACGCGCCGCGCTTTTTCAACTTCAGCACCGCGCTGCACCGGGGCGGCCTGCACCGCTGGGGGCCACTGGCGCCGAGCGCGCGGGTCGAGGTGGACCTGACACACCCGTCGCAGCGCTGGAGCGGGCAGGCCTACCTGGACTCCAACGAAGGCGACGAGCCCATTGCCCATGCCTGCACCGAATGGGACTGGTCACGCAGCCTGCTGCCCGATGGCAGCACCGCCGTGCTCTACGACGTCGACCCAGGCCGTCCTGACGGGCAACTGCTGGCCTTGCGCTTTACCACCGACGGGCGGGTGGAGCCCTTTCAAGCCCCCGAGCACCGGGCCCTGCCCAAAACCCTTTGGCGGCTGGACCGCCGTATGCGCAGCGAGGGCCCCGTGAAGCTGGCCCAGCAGCTTGAAGACACGCCCTTCTACCAGCGCGCGGTTCTGCACAGCCGCCTGCTCGGCGTAGAGGTGGAGAGTTTCCATGAGACGCTGAACGTGCCGCGCCTGGTCTCGCCCGTGGTGCAGGCCATGCTGCCCTGGCGCATGCCCCGTCGGGGCTAGGGTCTGTCAGCGGTGCATCGAGGCCTGGTCCCAACCCCGGGGCAGACCGGCCATGCCGCGCTGGCGCCGGTGACGTTCCTGGCGCTCGAAAAGCTCGATCATCCAGACCGCGCGCTGGCCGAATGATCGGTGGGGCCGCAGCACGGCAGGAGTGCGCGCCGCATCCTGCGCTGCCGCCTGCGCGCAATGGGCCACCAGGTAGGCGGTGGCCGCCAGGTGGCTGGGCGGTGCAGCAAGGGCCTGGGTCCAGCGCGAGGCCAGGCAGGCCCGGGCCAGCAGCCAGGCCTTGCGCGAGGCAGGCACCACGGCGCGGCGGGCCACGGGGTCCAGGCCGTCACGGCGCAGTTGCTGGCCGATTTCGGCATAAATCAGGCGCGCGGCCATGATGGCCGGGCGGCAGTCGCGCGGCAAGGCGGCGATGCCCAGGCTGGCCTGCGCGTAAAGCCGGTCGGCCTCCTGCAGCAGCCGCTCGACCACGCGCTGCAGCGCGGGGCTGCACAGCGGGCGTTCGAGCCAGGCCGCAGGGTCGATGCCTTCTTGCCGCAGCCACTGCGCGGGCAGGTAGACCCGCGCGATGCGTGCATCGGCGCCCACGTCGCGGGCAATGTTGGTCAGCTGCATGGCCACGCCCAGCTCGCAGGCGCGTGCCAGGGCCTCGGGGCTGCGCACGCCCATCAACCAGCACATCATGGCGCCCACGCTGCCGGCCACGCGGGCGGCGTAGGCCTGCACGTCTTCCAGGCTCTCGTAGCGACGGTCCTGCGCGTCCCAGGCAAAGCCCTCGAGCAAGGCATCGAGCAGCGGCCGCGGCAGCTGATGCATCTGCACCACCGCAGCCAGCGCCCGGTCTTCCACCAGGGGCTGGGGGCGGCCGGCGTAAATATCGTCCAGACGGGCGGTGAGCACGGCCAGGCTGTCGGTCAGGCCATCGCCCTCGTCCACCAAGTCATCGGCCACGCGGCAAAAGGCATACAGGGCAATGCTGGCATCGCGCACGCGCGGGGGAAGCAAGCGGCTGGCGGCAAAAAAAGTCTTGGAGCCGCCCCGCATGAGGTTCACGCAGGCGTGCAGGTCGGCTGCGTGGGCTCTGGTGGGGTTCATGCC
>CANGYC010000233.1 GCA_947457975.1 Comamonadaceae bacterium
GCAGGCCCGCCGCGGGCGCGATGCGATGCGCGCCCCCGCCTTGCGCTCGCCCCGTCCCCAGCTTGGGCTCAGCCTGCACACGCAGCTGCTCGATTGCCTGCCCTTTCGGCTCACGGCGGCCCAGCAGCGCGTGGAGCAGGAGATCGGTGCTGACCTCGCCAAGACCCTGCCCATGCACCGGCTGCTGCAGGGCGATGTGGGCTCGGGCAAGACGGTGGTGGCGGCGCTCGCTGCGGCCCGCTGCATCGATGCGGGTTGGCAATGCGCGCTGATGGCGCCCACCGAGATCCTGGCCGAGCAGCACTTCAGGAAGCTGGTGTCCTGGCTCGAGCCCCTGGGCATCCGCACCGCCTGGCTGACGGGCAGCCAGAAGGCGGCCGAGCGCAAGAAGGCGCTGGCCCTCATTGAAAGCGGCGCGGCCGGCCTGGTGGTGGGCACGCACGCGGTGATCCAGGAGAAGGTGCAGTTCAAGAACCTGGCGCTGGCCATCATCGACGAGCAGCACCGCTTTGGCGTGGCGCAGCGCCTGGCCCTGCGCAGCAAGCTGACCGATGGCAGCGGTCGTGAGGCCGAGGTGGCCCAGGAGCCGCACCTGCTCATGATGTCGGCCACGCCCATTCCGCGCACGCTGGCCATGAGCTATTACGCGGACCTGGATGTCTCGACCATCGACGAGCTGCCGCCCGGCCGCACGCCCATCGTCACCAAGGTGGTTCACGAGGACCGGCGCGAGGAGGTGATAGCCCGCATCCAGGCGCAGCTGGCCGAGGGCCGGCAGGTGTATTGGGTTTGCCCGCTCATTGAAGAGAGCGAGGCCCTCGATTTGCGCAACGCCACTCAGACGCACGCCGAGCTGAGCGCGGCCCTGCCAGGCACCGAGGTGGCGCTGCTGCATTCGCGCATGCCGGTGGCCGACAAGAAGGCGGTGATGGCGCGCTTCAACGCTGGCCAGACCGGGGTGCTGGTGAGCACCACCGTGATTGAGGTGGGCGTGGACGTGCCCAATGCCTCGTTGATGGTCATCGAGCATGCCGAGCGCTTTGGCCTGTCGCAGCTGCACCAGCTGCGTGGCCGGGTCGGGCGTGGCGCGGCGGCCTCGGCCTGCGTGCTGCTGTATGCCACCGGCGATGCGCCCCGCCTGGGCGAGACGGCGCGCGCGCGGCTCAAGGCCATGGCCGAGACGCAGGACGGTTTTGAGATCGCCCGGCGCGATCTGGAGATCCGCGGACCCGGCGAGTTTTTGGGTGCGCGCCAGTCGGGCGCGCCGCTGCTGCGCTTTGCCGACCTTGCCACAGACACGGAGCTGCTGGCATGGGCGCGCGAGCTGGCACCGCTGATGCTGGACCGCCATGCGGCGCTGGCCGCGCAGCATATTCAGCGCTGGCTGGGCGGCAAGGCGGAGTTCCTCAAGGCTTGAGTCGGCGGGGGGCTTCGCACCTTCAAGTGCCAGGCCGGGCTTCAAGCAAAATGCAGCCATGACGCTCACTGAACTCAAGTACATCGTGGCGGTGGCCCGTGAAAAGCATTTCGGCAAGGCCGCCGATGCCTGTCATGTGTCGCAACCCACCTTGAGCGTGGCCGTCAAGAAACTTGAGGAAGAGCTCGAGGTCAAACTGTTCGAGCGCAATGCCAACGAGATTGCGGTCACACCCCTGGGCGAGGACATCATCCGGCAGGCGCAAAGCGTGTTGGAGCAGGCCGACAGCATCCGCGAGATCGCCAGGCGCGGCAAGGATCCACTCGATGGCCCCCTGCGCCTGGGCATCATCTACACCATTGGCCCCTATCTGCTGCCTGACCTGGTGCGCCAGGTGATCGAGCGCATCCCGCAGATGCCGCTGATGCTGCAGGAGAACTTCACGGTCAAGCTGCTCGAGGAGTTGCGCACCGGCGAGATCGATTGCGCCATCCTGGCCGAGCCCTTCCCGGACACCAACCTGGCGATTGCACCGCTCTACGACGAGCCCTTTGTGGCCGCGGTGCCCAGCACGCATGCGCTGGCGCAGCGTCAGAGCATCAACGCCGAAGAGCTCAAGCACGAGACCATGCTCTTGCTGGGCAACGGACACTGCTTTCGCGACCATGTGCTCGAGGTCTGCCCGGAGTTCGCCCGCTTTTCCAGCACGGCCGAGGGCATTCGAAAGAGCTTTGAGGGCTCCTCTCTGGAGACCATCAAGCACATGGTGGCCGCGGGCATGGGCATCACCTTGGTACCCCGGCTGAGCGTGCCCAAGGGCGCACTGGAGGCGCCCGTAAAAAAGCGCGGCAAGGCGCGCAGTGCCGAGGCGAGTGGGCTGGTTGAGGCAGACCCGTCTGCGTCCTACATCCGCTACCTGCCCTTCGAGGGCCACGTGCCCACGCGCCGCGTGGTGCTGGCCTGGCGCCGCAGCTTCACCCGCTACGAAGCGATCGCAGCGCTGCGCAATGCCGTGTATGCCTGCGAGCTGCCGGGCGTCAATCGCTTGTCCTGATGAGTTTGCCGTCCGTGCGCCCTTGGCCTAGAGTCAGAAGCCATCATCCACAAGGAGTTGTCATGGCTGACGTCACATCCCTGGTTCCCCGCATCAACACCGGCATCAACGACGAGCACCGCGCTGCCATTGCGCAGGGCCTTTCCCGCCTGTTGGCCGACACCTACACCCTGTACCTGAGCACGCACAACTTTCACTGGAACGTGACGGGGCCCATGTTCAACACCCTGCATGCCATGTTCATGGCGCAGTACAGCGAGCTGTGGACCGCCATCGATCCCATCGCCGAACGCATCCGCGCCCTGGGCCACCCGGCACCGGGCTCATATGCGCAGTTCACCGCGCTGGCCTCGGTGCCGGATGCGCCGGCTGTACCCCCCAAGGCCCTCGAGATGGTGCGCCTGCTGGTGCTGGGCCACGAAACCGTGGCGCGCACGGCCCGCAGCCTGTTTGAACTGGTCGACGGGGCTGGTGACCAGGCCACGGCCGACCTGCTGACCCAGCGCCTGGCCGTGCACGAGCAGACCGCCTGGATGCTGCGCGCCCTGCTGGAGGACTGAGCTTGGCCGCAGAGCACAGCCGCGTCCCGTTGGCCACCTACAGCCGCTGGCAGCTGTACCTGCAGCTCATCCGCTGGGACCGGCCGGCCGGCTGGCTCCTGCTGTTGTGGCCCACGCTGTCGGCGCTGTGGCTGGCCGCCGGTGGTTTTCCTGGCTGGCACCTGCTGGCGGTGTTCGTGCTGGGCACCATCCTCATGCGCAGCGCCGGTTGCTGCCTCAACGATGTGGCCGACCGCGACTTCGACCGCCACGTCAAGCGCACTGCCGAGCGGCCAGTGACCCGGGGCGCGGTGTCGGTGAAAGAAGCGCTGGCCGTGGGCGCCGTGCTGGCCCTAGCGGCTTTTGGCCTGGTGCTGACCACCAATAGCGCCACCATCGCCTGGTCGTTTGCTGCGCTGGGGGTGGCGCTGATGTATCCCTATGCCAAGCGCCATGTGGCCATGCCACAGGCGGTGCTGGGTGTGGCTTTTAGCTTCGGCATCCCCATGGCCTATGCCGCCGTCCAGGGCCGGGTGCCGCTGGAGGCCTGGCTGCTTTTGCTGGGCAATCTGTTCTGGGTGCTGGCCTACGACACCGAGTACGCCATGGTCGACCGCGATGACGACCTGCGCATCGGCATGAAGACCTCGGCCATCACGCTGGGCCGCTGGGACGTGGCGGCCATCATGGGCTTTTATGCGGCTTACCTGGGCAGCTGGGCCTGGGTGCTGCAGGGCCTGGGGCATTCGCGCTGGTGGTGGCTGGCCCTGGCCGCGGCGGCCGTGCAGGCCCTATGGCACGGCTGGCTGATTCGCTCGCGCGAACGCGGCGACTGCTTCAAGGCCTTTCGCCTGAACCATTGGCTGGGCATGACGGTGTTCCTGGGCGTGGTGCTCAGCCTCTGAGGCCAGCGAGGGGATCAGCTGTTGGCTTTCTTGGCCTTCTTGGATTTTTTGGCCTGAGCGGAGGTTGACCCTGCCCTGCCTTCAGCCCGCCTTGCCAAATTCATCACCCAGCTCGGCGGCCCGTGCTTCGGCGGCACGGATGGCCGCCACAAAATGGCCCTTCAGCCCAGCGTGTTCCATGGCCATCAGCGCGGCGTAGGTGGTGCCGCCCTTGGAGGTGACGCGCTCTCGCAGCACCTGCGGCGGCTCGCTCGCCTCTTGCGCCA
>CANGYC010000234.1 GCA_947457975.1 Comamonadaceae bacterium
GCGCTTCCTTGAGCGTGAGGTCGAGCCCTTCGGCATGGAATGGGAAAAGGCCGGCAAAGTGCCGCGTGAAGTGTTGCGCAAAATGGGCGAAGCTGGCTTTTTTGGCCTGATGTACAGCAGCGAATACGGTGGTGCCGAGGCCGATGCGTTGACCAATTTGGTGTTTGCCGAGGCGCTGTCGCAGTCCACGTTTGCCGGCTTCATCGTGAGCGTCTTGGTGCACACCGACATGGCCAGCCCGCATTTGCACCATGCGGGCACGCCTGCGCAAAAAGCCAAGTACATGCCCAGCATCATTGCGGGTGACACCATCAGTGCCGTCGCCATGACCGAACCCGGCGCGGGTTCTGACTTGTCGGGCATGAGAAGCACCGCCCAGCGTGACGGCGACGGCTGGGTGCTCAACGGCACCAAGATGTTCATCACCAATGGCGTGCATGCCGACGTGTACTTTGTGGCCGCCAAAACGGGGCCTGGCAAGCGCGACATGTCGATCTTCATCGTCGACAAAGGCACGCCCGGCTTTTCCGTGGGCCGGGCGCTGAAGAAAACCGGCTGGCTGTCCTCAGACACCGCCGAGCTGATGCTGGAGAACGTGCGCATTCCCGCCGGGAACCTGCTGGGCCAGGAGCACAAGGGCTTTTACTCGGTGATGAAGAACTTCCAGACCGAGCGCATCGCCCTGGGCGCCATGGCGGTGGGGCACTGCCAGCAGGCGCTCAGGCTCACGCTCGAGCATGTGCGCCAGCGCCAGGCCTTCGGCGGCACGCTCTGGGACCAGCAGACCATTCGCCAGCGCCTCTCGATGCTGGACGCCAAGACACGTGCTGCACGCCAGTTCATGTACCACTGCGCCTGGTCGGTCACGCAGGGCCACGACATCGTGCAGGAGGTCTCCATGCTCAAGGCGCTCACCGGCGAGCTGGTCAATGAGGTGGTGCAGACCTGCCAGCAGTTCCACGGCGGCATGGGCTACATGCGCGAGACCGCCATCGAGCGCCTCTGGCGCGACGCCCGCATCCTGGCCATCGGCGGCGGCGCCACCGAGGTCATGCTCGAAGAGGTGGCCAAGCGATATTGAGCAACCCACACCCCGTAGGAGCCCAGCCGCCTGGGCGATTCTTGGCATCCAAAAATTCCTGCACCACGCCACGCATCGCCGAGAGGACTCGGCTCCTACCAAGCTCAGAGAAAGCCCATGAACACGATTGAACTGATCCGCCCCTCGCCGCATGTGGCTGAGGTCTGGCTCAACCGCCCGGACGTGCGCAACGCCTTCAACGACGAGGTGATTGCCGAGCTGACCCAGACCTTTGCGCAGCTTGCCCGCGATGCGCAGCTGCGCGTGGTGCTGCTCTCGGGCCGCGGCAAGGCTTTCTGCGCGGGCGCCGACCTGAACTGGATGCGCGCCATGGCCGACTACAGCTGGGACCAAAACCGCGAGGACGCTCAGCGCCTGGCCGACATGCTCTGGACGCTCGACCAATGCCTCGTGCCCGTGGTCGGCCGCATCCAGGGCGACTGCTACGCAGGGGGCCTGGGCCTGGCCGCCATCTGCGACGTGCTGGTGGCCTCCCGCAATGCGACCTTCTGCCTGTCGGAGGCGCGCCTGGGCCTGCTGCCCGCCACCATCAGCCCCTACGTGGTGCGCGCCCTGGGGGTGCAGGCTTCGCGCCGCTACTTCGTCACGGCCGAGCGGTTTTCTGCCGCCCAGGCCCAGGCCCTGGGCCTGGTGCACGAGCTGTGCGAGCCCGAGGCGCTCGATGCCCAGGTGGCCGAGATCGTGGCGGCGCTGGTGGCCAATGGCCCCGCCGCCGTGAAAGCCTGCAAGCAGCTGGTGCGCGACGTGGCTGGCCAGCCACTCACCGAGGCCTTGCGCGGCGAGACGGCCCGCCGGATTGCCGACATCCGCGCCAGCAGTGAAGGCAAGGAAGGCCTGCAGTCCTTCCTGGGCAAGCGCCCACCGAACTGGCTGGTCTGACCCAGGAGAGATGACATGTTCAAAAAGATCCTGATTGCCAACCGGGGTGAGATCGCATGCCGCGTGGCCGCCACCGCCCAGCGTCTGGGCGTGCGCACCGTGGCCATGTATTCAGATGCAGATGCGCAGGCCAAGCATGTGGCCGCCTGCGACGAGGCGGTGCATATTGGCGGCAGTGCCCCCAAGGACAGCTACCTGCGCTGGGAGCGCATCATCGAGGCAGCCCAGGCCACGGGCGCGCAGGCCATCCATCCCGGCTATGGCTTTCTGAGCGAGAACGAAGAGTTTGCTCAGGCCTGCGCCGACGCGGGCCTGGTGTTCATCGGCCCGCCGCCCTCGGCCATCCAGGCCATGGGCCTGAAGGCCGAGTCCAAGCAGCTCATGGAAAAAGCCGGCGTGCCCCTGGTGCCCGGTTACCACGGCGCCGACCAGAACCCCGCCATGCTCAGGCACGAGGCCGATCGCATCGGTTACCCGGTGCTCATCAAGGCCAGCGCCGGCGGCGGTGGCAAGGGCATGCGCGCGGTCGAGAAGGCAGGCGACTTTGCCGAGGCCCTGGCCAGCTGCCAGCGCGAAGCCATCAATAGCTTTGGCGACGACGCGGTGCTGATTGAAAAGTACGTGCAGCGCCCGCGCCACATCGAGATCCAGGTCTTCGCCGATGCGCACGGCCAATGTGTGTACCTGCACGAGCGCGACTGCTCGGTGCAGCGCCGCCACCAGAAGGTGCTGGAAGAAGCGCCTGCGCCCGGCATGAGCGAACACCTGCGCCGGCAGATGGGCGAGGCCGCCGTGGCCGCCGCCCAGGCCGTGGGCTATGTGGGTGCGGGCACGGTGGAGTTCATCGTCGAGGGCCTGGAGGGCGGTGAAGATCCCGCCGCCGGGCCGCCCCAAGGCGGGGCCGCCCCTGCAGGGGCGCGCGAGCCGCACCAGCGGCACAGCGTGGGGGGAGCCCATTTTTATTTCATGGAGATGAACACGCGCCTGCAGGTGGAGCACCCGGTCACCGAGGCCATCACCGGCCTGGACCTCGTGGAATGGCAGCTGCGCGTGGCCTCTGGCGAGCCACTGCCGCTCACGCAAGACCAGATCCCGCTGCGCGGCCATGCCATCGAGGCGCGCATCTGCGCCGAGAACCCCGACAACCAATTCCTGCCCGCCACCGGCACGCTGCAGGTCTACGCCAAGCCCGCCGCCACGAGCTTCGAGGCCGGCGTGGTGCGCATCGACGACGGCGTGCGCGAGGGCGATGCCATCAGCCCCTTCTACGACTCCATGGTCGCCAAGCTCATCGTGCACGGCGACACGCGCGAACAGGCCCTGGCCCGGCTGGACCAGGCCCTGAGCGAGCTGCACATCGTGGGCCTGGCCACCAATGTGCAGTTCCTGCGCCATGTGCTGGCCACCGAGTCCTTTGCCCAGGCGCGGCTGGACACCGCGCTGATTCCGCGCGAAGCCGATCGCCTCTTCCACCAGGAGCGCGTGGGCGCTCCACTGGCCGTGGCGGCGGTGGTGGCGCATGTGCTGGAGGCCGAGCAGGCCCTGGCGGGTGACGACCCCTTCAGCCGCCGCGACGGCTGGCGCTCGCATGGCCTGGCGCAGCGTCGTTTTGCTTTCGATGTCGCGGGCGAGTCGCTGCATGCCCAGCTCACCTACGGCCGGGGCGGTCTGCTGCTGGCCCTGGGAGAGGAGGCTGCCCAGCCCCTGCGAGCCGAGCGTCGCGGCCACGAGCTGGTGCTGCACCTGGGTGCGCAGACGGTGCGCACGCGCCTGTATTGGCAGGCCGGCGTGGCGCACGTGTTCACGCCCCAGGGCGCTGCGCGCATCACGCTGGTCGATGCCCTGGCCCATGCCGGTGAGGCCGCGCACGAGGATGGGCGGCTCACGGCCCCCATGCCCGGCAAGATCATTGCCTTCCTGGTCAAACCCGGCGAGAAGGTTACCAAGGGCCAGCCGCTGGCTGTGATGGAGGCCATGAAGATGGAGCACACCATCGCCGCACCGGCTGAGGGCCAGGTGGGCGAGCTGCTCTACGCCCCGGGCGAGCAGGTGGCCGAAGGGGCGGAGCTGCTTAAGATGGCGGGCTGACGCTTCTTCCCTCTCCCTCTGGGAGAGGGTCAGGGTGAGGGCAGCGCTGCCATACGTTGAAGCCGCCTTGGCATAAAGGCCCCTGCCCTCCCCCCCGCCC
>CANGYC010000235.1 GCA_947457975.1 Comamonadaceae bacterium
ACTGGAACATGGGGAACTCCGAAAGAGACAGATTCGAGGAGAGAAAGTCTAGGACTCAAGTGCAGGACTCAAGGGTTGAGCATGGGCCAGGCCTGCCAGCGGGGCCGCACCTGATCGGCGCCACCGGCCAGCACCTTCAGTTCGGCGCGGTGCGAATCGACCCGCTCAACCCGGGCCAGCACCAGGCGGGAGGCGGCGCCAGGCTCGAGCAGGCGCTGCGGTACCTGCTGGCGGTCCGACAGCAGCCACTCCTCGCCCACCCGCAGGCCGGCCAGGGCGCCTTGGTCCACCTGCACACGGTCGGCCTGGGCCTGCAGCACCTGTACCCGCACCGGCTCGCAGACCAGGCGCTCGGCCAGGGCCTGAACCCAGCCCTCGAGCACCTGGGCCAGGGCGGCACGGCCTTCGGCACTCAGGCGGGGCGGCTGCCAGTTGCTGCTCTGGACCGACCAGGCCAGCACGCTGCTGGCCTGATAAAGCGGAGCCGCCGTGTCGGCACGGCTGACCGTCAGGGTCAGGCGCAGGCCGGGTGCGTTGCTCTGCCGGGACAAGGCCAGACCCTCCTGCCGGGCTGGCTGGAGGACAGGCATGGGCTCCAGGCTGAAAGTGGCCACCCAGGCCGGCAACACGGCCGCGGGCGCGGCTGTCAGCAAGCGCTCGTAGGCCGAGCCACTGCCAGCGTCGCCGACGGACGACACAGGGGGCAGCTCCTGCAGGCGCCAGGGACGGGCCGACTCGGCCGAACGCTGCCAGCCCTGGGCCAGGGCCTGGGCAGCGTCCTGTGCCAGCGGGGCCTCATCGGGTGACCAGCGGCCCTGCACCGCCAGGCGCCAGCCCAGCACATGCTGCAGCCGGCCCTCGGGTGCACAGGCCTTGGCGGGGGCTGGGGCCTTGCCAGGGGCAACCGGCGCGGCCGGAGCCGCCGCGGCAGCCGCGCGGACCGCATCCTCGCGACCCTGGAACTGCACCTGGGCATGGGGCTGGCCGCTCTGGTCGCGCTGGTAGGCCAGCACGCGCACACCCCGCACCTGCATGCCGTGGCGAAAGCTGCTGGACTCGCGCAGGGCACCGGTGGAATCGATCCAGGCGGTGCTCTGCACCTGGGTGGCGCCCTGCAAGGCCGCCTTGACCAGTTCCTGGCGCACGGCCTCCAGGCGCTCTTGCGGGCTGAGCTCGACCGCCCAGGCGGCGGTGCCCAGCATCAGGCCGGCCGCCACGAGGGCGGGCCGGCAGGCGCGCAAAAGCTCAAAGGAGGGCATGGATGGGGCTCTGGGCAAACTCAGCGGCCCTTGGCCAGGACCTGGCCGAGGTAGAGGGCGCGCAGGTCCTGCACCACGGCCTTGTCCAGGCTGAGGGTGGTTTCGTAGGTGTCGTCGCCGGCCGGGGTGATGCTGACCAGCACAGCGCCATAAATGACGCCTTCGACCTTGGTGCGGAAGGTGTCGCTTTGCACCGTCATGTCTGCCACCGTGGTGCTGGCATCGAGCTGCTGGCCATACACCTGCTCGGTGAGCGAGCGGTAGGCATCGAGCTTGGAGGCCCGGATGGCCATCAGGCGCTGCTGAGCCGGGTTGCGGTGGTTCTGCACGCTGATGACCGCGTAGCCGGTGGCGGTGAGGGTTTCACGCTTTTCCACCAGAGGCGCCACCATGGCAGCAGATTCTTTGGGCGGGGCGGCTGGCTTGACCTCGGCCTGGGCCGGGGCAGGGGTGGAAAGAGGAGTCACAGTGCAGGCCGTCAGGCTGGCCAGCACCAGGCCGGCCAGAAGCCCGGTGGCAGAGGCGGGCAGGCGGAAAGATCGAGTCATGCGGTGTCCTTTGGTCTCTAGTAGGCGCTTGAAGCTGTGCAGCCCCGCTGTTGAATCGGCAGCACATCGGCGAACTTGAGATGTCCGCCGGGGCCACGGGAAAGGGATTCGCGGCTTAAATGCCACAGACAGTTCTTGTATCGGCACAGTTAGTAACATTTTTAATCGGCCCGAATGGCTTTGTGTCAAAGTGTTAACCTCTGTACTTTCTAATCCGCCCCGAGCAGGATGCCCCCCATCAGTTACATCGGAAACAGCGCTCCGGCCCAGGCCGTGCGCGCCTTGATCGGCCGCGTCGCCGATTCGAAGGCGACCGTGCTGATCACCGGCGAAAGCGGGACGGGCAAAGAACTGGTGGCCCGGGCACTGCATGATCAGTCGAGCCGGCACGGGGGCAACTTTGTGCCGATCAACTGCGCGGCCATTCCCAAAGATCTGATTGAGAGCGAACTGTTTGGCCACCGCAAGGGCGCTTTCACCGGCGCCTTGGCCGACCGCGTGGGCCGCTTTGAGCTGGCCCACGGCGGCACGCTCTTCCTGGACGAGATTGGCGACCTGCCGCTGGACATGCAGGTCAAGCTGCTGCGGGTGCTGCAGGAGCGCACCGTCGACCCGATTGGCGGCAGCAAGCCGGTGAGTGTGGATGTGCGTGTGGTGGCCGCCACCCACCGCGACCTGGAGGCTGAAATCATCGCAGGCCGTTTCCGCGAAGACCTCTACTACCGCCTGAACGTGCTGCCGCTGCACACCTCGCCGCTGCGCGAGCGCTCGGACGACCTGCCGGAGCTGCTGGAAGCCTTCGCCCGCCGGTTTGCGCCCAAGGGCAGTGCGCCCATCCGCTTCAAACCTGACTTCATGTCGGCCCTGCAGGGCTACCGCTGGCCTGGCAATGTACGGGAACTCTCCAATCTGGTGGACCGTTTCAGCACCTTGTTCACTGGCCTGGAACTGAGCCTGGACATGGTGCCCGCCTCCCTGCTGCCCAAGGGCTTGGCGGCCCTGCAGGCCGAGCGCTGCAGCAACCCGGCCCTCACGCTGGACAGCGCCCCGGTGGCAGATGCTGCGCCCAGCGCTCCCGTGCAGGAGGAGCCCAGCGATATCGAGAGCATCATCATGCTGGCCCAGGGCTCGGCCACCCCGGTGCTGCCGCCTGAGGGCCTGAGCCTGAAGGAGCGGCTGGCTGACATTGAGCGCGAGCTCATCCTGCAGGCCCTGCAGCGCACGGACGGCAATGTGTCGCAGACGGCGCGCCTCCTGAGCCTGCAGCGCACCACCCTGATCGAAAAGATCCAGAAATATTCCCTGCGGCCCCAGATGGCGGCCTGACAGCTCCCCTGCCCTGCTCCATGCAAAAAGCCCGGCATGCCGGGCTTTTTGCTGCGTGCGTGAGTAGCCTCAGGGCTTGTCGTTTTGCACCCGGGGGTACTGCACCAGACGCTCGCGGGCCTTGGTGGCCGCCTGCGCGGCCTGGCTGGCGTCCTGGGCTTGGCGCTCGCGCTGCTGGCGGGCCATGAGTTCGAGCTCGCGCTTCAAGGCGGCGTTCTCGCCCAGCGCCCCCTGCATGGTTTGCAGCTGCGTGGCCATGCGGGCCGATGAGGAGCCTTGCGTCTGCAGGCGCGCCTCCAGTGCCGCCACCTGCTTGCTCAGGGCCTGCATGCGCTGCTCCACCTGCTTGCCGGTGAGCTCGGGCATGTCCTTGGCGCTTTTGAGCACCTCATCCAGGCGCGCGTCCATCTTGGCCTGGCTGGCCACCATTTCGCCCTGCTTGGTGGCTACAGCCTGCAAGGACTCCTGAGCGCCGCCCACCAGTTCGAGGGTGGCATCCATCTCGGTGACACGCTTGCCCACCGCCACCAGCATCTCGTCGAGCATGGCCACACGGTCCTGCATGCGCAGGGTCATGATGCCAAAGAGCGCCGCGGCGGCCACCATGAGGGTGCCGACCACGGCCATGAGGATCATGGTCCACAGGTTCTGCTTGCGGTTGACTTGACCGAGGTCCTTCACGGCGGTGCGAAGGTTCAGACTGACGTCGGCCGCCAGGGTGGCCGAGCGGGTGGCCAGCTCGGCTGAATCCATCATCATGGTGAAATTCGAGTCGGTCCCCGAGGCGCCCTGACCAGGCTCGGGCAGGCCCAGGGCCGCCGCGTCCTGGGCGGCTTTCTCCGCCGCCTTGTCCCGCACCGCAGGTGCCGCTGGAGCCGCCGGGGGCGGCGCGCTTGTCTTGTTCTCTGCCATCTCGTTCTCCTAGGCTGCGCCTTAGCGCAGCGGCTGGCGCGCCAAGGCCTCGAGCTGTTCGAGCTTGGCGCGCACCTTGATGTTGTCCA
>CANGYC010000236.1 GCA_947457975.1 Comamonadaceae bacterium
GAGGTGTCGCCGGGGGTCATGATGGCCCCTTGAACCGGTTTACTGCTTGGCAGGGGGAGTCACAGCCGCCGAGGCCTTGGCCACGTCGGTAGGTGTCATCGCACTGCTGCTCACGGTGATGCTGCCTGCCGGGCGGCGGCCGAGCTCAGGGTGGTCCTTGAGCATGGACGCGCCATTGAGCGGCTTGTAGGCGCCCTGGTGGCAGGTGGCGCAGTTGACCTTGGCCACGTCGCCGAGTTCGCCTTTGCGCTGCTCCGGGAATACAGCGGTCAGGGGCTCCAGGTACTCCAGGTTCAGGTCGCGGGCCATGCGGATGCCGTGCCAGGCGGTCGTACGCTGCGGCGGGCCGCCTTCCCAGGTGGCGAAGGAGCGCGAGTTATGGCAGAAGGTGCAGTTCACGCCCAGCGACTGGGACATGTGCGTCATCAGGCCATAGGTCCACTCAGCCTGTTTGATCGACTGGCGGTTGCCACTGGGCAGTGCCGTGTTGCCATTGATCCGGATCTCCTTGGCTTCCAGCAGGAAGGGGGTGAACGGATCGTTGGGCAGCGAGGACAGGTTCACGACCTTGGCCGGGCTGTTCTGGCCGGCTTTGTCGCCCATGAAATTGCTGCCGTAGGGCTGCTCGCCAGACTTGAACCACACCGCCTGCGGCACGGGCTGGCCACGGTGACAGGTAAAGCAGGTCACGCCGGTGTCGGCGACGTGATTCTTCCAGTCGGTGTTGATGTGTTGTGTCATCTCCACCATGCGACGTGACACCACCTTGGTGTACTTGCTGTCGTCGGCCAGGTTGGCCGGGTTGTGGCAATAAGCACAGCCCTGCTCGGGTGCGATCCAGTTGGTCATGGAGACCATCAGGCGCGTGAACTCGCCCACGCTCAGATCACCGAGGACTTTGACGTTCTGGTAGACCTGCCCAGCCTTGGGGCCGTCTGAGGAGGCAGCAGGCTGCGCCACGGGTGGCTGGTTGGATGGGGTGCGTTCGTCGAGCAGGCGCGGGTTGTAGACCTGCACCATGCCGGTGCCCCGATAGCCGTGCTGGACGGTGTCGATGGGCGGTCGCTCGCAGGCCGTCAGCAACAACAGGCCAGACAAGCCTGCCAGCTGGAGACCACGCTTGATCCATTGTGTGTGTTGCTTCATGGTTTGACTCCTGAGCTGAGGGCCGGGTCCATCACTGCGGGAAAGACCTCGGGGTAGGGCGGGACCACGCCATGTTTCATGGACCAGAGGTACCAGTTGTCCACCACGGTGCCGGTCAGCAGGATGCCGATACCGCCGGTCAGCGGGCACAGCACAGCGAACCACCAGGCCCAGCGGTGGATGGATTCCATCGTGGCGTTAAAGCCCATGGTCCAGCGCCAGAAGAGGGCGGCGCGCTCGGAGGCGGTACCGCGGTCGACGATTTGCTCGATCTCGCGCTCGCCGCCGAACTGGCTGACCGCCAGGATGGTGGCGCCGTGCATCGCGAACAGCAGCGTCGCGCCGTACAGGAAGACGATCGACAGCGCGTGGAAGGGGTTGTAGAACAGATTGCCGTAGCGCAAGGAGAAGGCAGCCGTCCAATCCAGGTGCGGGAAGATGCCGTAGGGCACTGCCTCGCCCCAACTGCCCATCAGGATGGGGCGGAACAGGCCGAGCACCAGGAAGAGCCAGATGGCGGCGGCAAAAGCCCAGGGAATGTGCATGCCCATGCCCAGCTCGCGGGCGCGGCGGTAAGTGCGGACCCACCACAGCATCACGGACATCAGCAGGAACAGGCTGGACAGCAAGTACCAGCCGCCCTGGTTCATGGGCGGCAGCGACAGGCCGTAGCCCGGCGGTGGCGGCTCCAGCGCCAGCCAGAACAGCTGACGGATGAACTGGATCGGGTCGTAGTTGACCTGGGCCAGCATGTTGAAGCCAATGATGTTGAAGGCCAGCATGCCGAAGAACAAGGACGCCAGGCCGAGCCCACCGAGGTAGATGGGCCCGAGTTGGGCATTGCCGAGCCTTCCCAGCCAGTACGACACGAAGGGTTCGCCTGAGCGCGGGCTGTTGCCGTGGCCCAGGGCGATGCCGTGATGCAGCGGACCGGTGGCCTGCACGGCGGTGAAGAGGTTTTGATATTGCGCCATGTGCGTGCTCCTTTTTTTATTTGAGCGGCCACTGAGCCCAGATCGGCATGTTCAGCCACCAGCCCCACCATTCGGGCCAGCCGCGGCTCCAGAACGGGCCGCTGAGAACGATGCACAGGGCACTGAACAGCACGGCGGCCAGGGCCAGAAACAGGCCCACCCTGTGGATGCCCAGCGTGCCGACCGAGTAGCCGATGATGTCGCGGAAGTAGGTGTCTTCGTGTTCCGGTGTTTTGACCACTTCGCCCTTGCCAGGGTTGGTGGCCGACAGCACCAGGGCGCCGTGCAGCGACAAGGCCAGCACAGTGGCAAAGAAGAAGCTCACCGCCAGCATGTGCGCCGGGTTGTAGTGGAAGTGCAGGTACTGATAGCCCACGTTGGACACCCAGTCCAGGTGGCTATAGATGCCGTAGGGGAAGCCGTGCCCCCAGGCGCCCAGCAGCACCGGCCGGATCACCACCAGGGTGACGTAGGCAAAGATGGCCACGCCGAAGGCCGCTGGTACGTGGTAGCCCATGCCGAGCTTTCGGCATATCTCCACCTCTCGCAGCATCCATGAGACGAAGGCGCCGATGGCGCACACCGTGATGAACTGCCAGAGCCCGCCTTCCATCATCGGCGCCAATCGCAGGCCGTAGGACAGATCGGGTGGGGCAATGCTGATTTGCCAAAGGTTCCAGGTGGGCCCTTGCGAGGCTCCCCAGAGAATCAGGGCCGTGCCCAGCAGCGAGAAGAACGCTGTCGTGACACCGAAGAAGCCCACGTAAAAGGGACCTAGCCAGAAGTCGAACAGGTCACCGCCGACCAGGGTACCGCCCCTGACTCTGTATTTTTTTTCAAAGCTGAGCATCGCCATGATGAGGCTCTCCTGTCGCTTGGGTGATGAACACCGAATTCAAATCATCGTGGTACCGGTCTGCTTGCATGCCAGGACCGGACCCAAGGTGGGCAGGCGCTGCACCAGCTGTCAGCTGGACGCAGTGCCTGCCCGTGCCTGAACAATCAGGACTTGGCTGCAGGCGTTGCGGCCGGCATGGGCGCGTTTTGCGCGGCTGTCGCGGCCTTTTTGGGGCCGTCGAGCCAGTTGAACTTGTTCGTGCTCAGCAGAATGAGGTGAATCATTGCTGCCAGGCCGAACAGAAAAACGCCCTGGACCACCATTGCACGAAGGGGGTCGTAAAGTCGCCAAATTCTCCACATGGTCTTTTCTCCTAAATGATGTGAGACATGAATGTGTAAACCGCTGCATGCACGCCTGAGATGAGACTGGTCTTCTGCTCAGCGCCTGGCAGCCAGTTCTGCCAATGCAGTCCGACCAGTTGGCCGAGAACAGCAATCGACAAAAGCAGCACAAAGCACGGTGCGAAGATCAAATAAAGCGCAAGCTTTCCATCCTTGAGCGAAGGCTTGAGGCTGGTACAGGTCAGGTTGTCCATGGCAGTTTCTCCATTCATTTCATCGAAACGGACTTAGAACCAGGGACGCCACGACCACACGAGGAAGTGAGCCACCACGGCGATTGCCGTGAAAGCCACCAGACCCTGCATGTAGTAGGTGTGGAATTCCTGAGCTTCTTCGTCGGTCAGGCCGGAAATAGAAGTCCGATTTGACATACGCATGCTCCTTTTCAATAAGGCCCGAAGGCCTGCGTTGCGCACAGCCCGCGCAACCTGGGCATCCGCAGCCAATCGCCACGAAATTCCTTCATGCCCGCGTTCATGCGGGCTCTCCCAATCCAAGTTCGGTGCCGGCCCGAGCCACGTGGCTTTCGGTCACGGCAGGCGCTTGCGCTTCGCGGGCATCCTGCTCTGCACGGTCACGCAGGCGTTTGGCCGCCGATATCTGCACCAGCACGGGCTGGCTGGCCACCAGGGCATGCAGCCGCACCTGCGCCTGGTCTTCCCAGGGGGTGGCGGCCGCTTCGGTGGCGCGTGCCAGCGTGGCCGGGGCTTTGTCCATCTCGGTGCCCAGAGGCAGGATGTGA
>CANGYC010000237.1 GCA_947457975.1 Comamonadaceae bacterium
CCGCACGACAAGGGCCTGCTCGGGCATTCCGATGCCGACGCCTTGCTGCATGCCATCACCGACGCTTTGCTGGGCGGGGCAGGCCTGGGCGACATCGGCCGGCACTTTCCCGACACCGACGCGCAGTTCAAGGGCGCCGATTCCGTGAAGCTGCTGGTGGAGGCCGCGGCACGCGTGCGCGCTCAGGGCTGGCGCATCGGCAACATCGACAGCACCATCGTGGCCCAGGCGCCCAAGCTGGCCCAGCACATCCCTGCCATGCAGGCCCGCATTGCCCAGGCCCTGGGTCTGCAGGTGCAGCAGGTCAACGTCAAGGCCAAGACGGCCGAGAAGATGGGGCCGGTGGGCGAGGGCAAAAGCATGGAGGCCCGCGCGGTGGTTCTCCTGCTGGCGGCCTGAGCCGCCCTGCGGCCTCAGGCCCGTCGCAGCCGGATTTGGGCGCACAGCCCACCCGATTCGCCGGCGCTGAGCGAAAAGCCGCCGCCCATGCGCAGCACCGTGGCCTCCACGATGGCCAGGCCCAGGCCCGATCCTGCCGAGGTGTTGCGGGAGGGATCCGCTCGGAAGAAGGGGCGCGTGAGCTGGTCCAGCTGTTCGGCTGCGACCCCCGGCCCGTGGTCGCAGAGCGACATGAGCACCCAGGCCTTGGTGGCTGAAGCCTTCAGGTCGATGTAGGTCACCCCGTCAGGGCTGCGGCCATAGCGGCGCGCATTCTCCAGCAGGTTGGACAGCACCCGCATCAGCTCCACCGGGTCGGCCAGCACCACCAGGCCGGGTGGCAGATCCAGCTTGCAGGCCATCCCCGGGTCGTCGGAGACGGCGTAAAGGGCACGTTCCACGCTGGGCCCCAAGGGGACACGTTCCAGGTGGGTGCCCTGGGGGCGGGCATAGTCCAGGAACTTGTTGATGATGGCGTCGAGCTGCTCGATGTCCGCCGCCATGTGGGCCCGGGCGGTTTCGTCGTGCACGCTGATCTCTGTTTCCAGCCGCATGCGTGCCAGCGGCGTGCGCAGGTCATGCGAGATGCCCGCCAGCATGATGGTGCGGTCGTGTTCTATTTTGGAGAGCTGCTCGGCCATGCGGTTGAAGCCGATGTTGACCTCTCTGATTTCGCTGGTGGCGGCCTTCTCGTCGAGCAGCTTGGCATCAAATTGCCCATGGCGCAGCCGGGCGGTGGCCAGACTCAGCTGCTTGAGCGGCTGATTGAGGATGCGTGCGATCACGGCTGCGCCCAACAGGGACAGCAGCCCGGCTGTCAGTAGCCAGATGAGCCAGGTGCGCTTGTGCGTGGCTTGCAGCCGCGTGTCATCTGCCTGGAGCCAATAGGCATCGTTTTCGATGGCAAAGCCCACCCAGAAACCTGTGTCGCCGTTCACCGACTCGGCCACCACCGTGCCTGGCCCCAGGCGCTTGAGAAGTTCTGCGACCACCGGCTCCTCGCCCCGTGTGGCCGACAGCAGCACGTAGCGGTCGGAGGGCTGGCGCAGGTGGATGTTCAGCCCCTCCTCCTCGGCCATGGCTTTGATCAAGGAGAGCCGGGCAATGGCGTCCGAATAGCGCAGGCTGGCGCGGCTGAGGTTGACGAGCGAGGCCAGCTGCTGCGCGTTTTGCACGGCCTGTGGCCGGGTCTCCAGCGTGTGAAAGACCAGCAACCAGGCTACCAGGGAGCCGAGCAGCAGCACGGCCAGGAAAAAGAAAGTTCGCCAGAACAGGCTCAGGCTGCGGCGGGGTGGGCTCTGCAGGCCTTCAGGCGCAGGCATCAGGTGCAATCGCCATGCTGGGCCAGGGAACAAGGCAACACCGTGGCCAAAGTTCGATTCAAGCGGCGCTGAGCACCGCGCAAGGACGGGCCATGGTGTGCAGCACCTCAGTGCTTGCCGTCTGGCACGAACACATAGCCCACGCCCCAGACCGTCTGGATGTAGCGGGGCACGGCAGGGTCCACCTCGATGAGCTTGCGCAATCGTGAGACTTGCACGTCGAGGCTGCGGTCAAAGGGTTCGAACTCGCGTCCACGGGCGAGCTGCGCCAGCTTTTCGCGCGACAGGGGCTGGCGTGGGTGGCGCACAAGGGTCTTGAGCATCGCGAACTCGCCCGTGGTCAGGGGCAACTCCTCGCCATTTTTGTGCAGGGTGCGCAGGCCCATGTCGAAAGAGAAGGGACCGAAGGTCACCACCTCGTGCTCACTGGACGGCGCCCCGGGCACCTCCGCAGCGGGTCTGCGGCGCAGCACGGCGTGGATGCGGGCGAGCAACTCGCGTGGGTTGAAGGGTTTGGCCAGGTAGTCGTCGGCGCCCACCTCCAGGCCGACGATGCGGTCCACGTCTTCCCCCTTGGCCGTCAGCATGATGATGGGGGTCTTGTCATTGGCGGCGCGCAGGCGCCGGCAGATGGACAAGCCGTCTTCGCCGGGCATCATGAGGTCGAGCACGATGAGGTCTACCGCATCACGCATCATGATCCGATTCAGGGCCTTGCTGTCTTCAGCCAGGATGATTTCAAAGCCTTCCTGCGAAAGATAGCGGCGCAGCAGGTCGCGGATGCGGGCATCGTCATCGAGGATCAGGATTTTGTCGGCTCGGGTAGAAGTCTGGGGCATGGCAGTTGATCCATCTCGCGTGTAACAAGGCCGATGTGGGGAGCGCAAAAAGCAAGTTGCTTTCACCTTATGTCACATTGGCACACGCTTACATGATTTGCAAGCTGGGCCATGCAATTGCTTTGAATGCTTGAGCGTGCATTGCGGCGCTGCAGGGCCTGCTGCAGTGCTTGTGGATAGGGCTTGTGAGGCTGCGCAAAAAAACGGCGCCACAAGGCGCCGTTAGAGCATTTATGGACAGCTGATCAATAGCGGTACTTCAGGCCCACCGACGTCACTTGTATGTGGTCACGGTCGCCCGCAAACTTCAAGTGTGAACGGTCGAAGGCCAGCACGGCTGTGAGGTTTTGCGTGAAGTTGAAGTCCACGCCCACCCCGTAGGTTTCGCCCCAGCCGGAATCCTTGACGCCGTTGAGCTCGGTGCGACCGTAGAGGGCGCCCAACCTGCCAAAGAGCGAGAAGGCCGGTGTCAGCGGCATTCGGCCCACGGCACTGAGGTTAAAGCCGTAGGCTTTGCGGCTGTTGTCGCTGCCAAAGTCCGAGGCACCGAACTCCAGGCCCCAGTTCTGGTTCCACATGCCCCCGACGTAGAAGCCGTAGGCGTCACCCTTGTCGCTGCCGGAGTAGTCGGTGCGGCCGGCGTTCAGGCCGATGTAGCGCCCACCCGCAGCGGGGGCGTACCAGGTGCTGTCGCTGTCAGAGGACGAATTCATGCTGCTCCTGGGTGTGCTCGAGGGACTCGTCTGGGCCTGAGCGGCTGCGCCCAGCGCCAAGCCGGCCATAGCCAGAACGATGCCAGAAAGCTTGCTGATGGATTTGCTCACAGTGACTCCTTGAGGTGATGAATGGGTTCGGGTTGTTGTTTGAACATCAACGCCGTCGATTCTGGAAAGGCTTGCTGGACGGTCTTGTCAGTGGGCGGGCATGGCCGTTGTAGGACATGGCAGCGGTCGCACGCATGGCTGTGCCGCACGGCACAATCACCGCCATGAGTGATCTGGTACGCCATCTTCCGGGCAGCGCGCCCCTGGTGCTGGACTCGCCGCACAGCGGCACGCATTACCCGGACGACTTTCGTCCCGCCTGTCCGATGGCCCTGCTGCGCCAGGCCGAGGACACGCACGTCGAGAAGCTCTACAGCTTTGCCCCCGCCCTGGGTGTGCACTGGGTGGAGGCGCTGTTTCCCCGCAGCTATGTGGACGCCAACCGCGCCCTGGCCGAGATCGACGAGGCCTTGCTGGAGGGTCCCTGGCCGGGCGAACGGCCTCAAAGCCCTCTGCAGTGGGCCAAGGTCAAGCTGGGCAAGGGCCTGATCTGGCGGCTGACCGATGAGGGACAGCCTCTGTATGACCGATTGCTGGGCGTGGACGAGGTCCAGCAGCGCCTGGCGCGCTGCTGGCATCCTTATCACCAGGCGCTTGAGCAGGCCATCGATGCAGCCCGTGCCCAGCATGGCTATAGCCTCCATATCAATTGCCACTCCATGCCG
>CANGYC010000238.1 GCA_947457975.1 Comamonadaceae bacterium
CCGCGCTTTGGCCTGATGCGGGGGCGCGAGTTCATCATGAAGGACGCCTACAGCTTCGACCGCGACCAGACAGCGGCCAAGGCCAGCTACCAGGTCATGGCCGAGGCCTACCGCCGCATCTTCGACCGCTTCGGCCTGCGCTACCGCGCCGTGGCCGCCGACTCGGGCGCCATTGGTGGCGACCTGTCGGAAGAATTTCAGGTCATCGCCACCACGGGCGAAGACGCCATCGTCTACTGCCCGAGCAGCGACTACGCCGCCAACATGGAAAAGGCCGAGGCCCTGCCCCCGGCCGGCCCGCGCCCGGCAGCCACCGAAGCCCTGAAGAAGACACCGACCCCGGGCAAGAGCACCTGCCCCGACGTGGCCGCGCTCCTGGGCCTGCCGCTGGCGCGCACGGTCAAGTCTTTGGTGCTGGCCACCGACGAGCTCAACGAACAAGGCGCCGTGGCCAAGACGCAGGTCTGGCTGCTGCTGCTGCGCGGCGACCATGACATGAACGAAGTCAAGGTCGGCAAGGTGCCGGGCCTGGCGGCCTTCCGCTTTGCCACCGTGGCCGAGATCGAAGAGCACTTCGGCTGCAAGCCGGGCTACCTGGGCCCCATCGGCCTGAAAAAACCGGTGCGCCTGGTGGCCGACCGCGAAGTGGCCGTGATGGCCGACTGGGTCTGCGGCGCCAACGAAATCGACGCCCACCTCACCGGCGTGAACTGGGGCCGCGACCTGCCCGAGCCCGAACTGGTGGTCGACCTGCGCAACGTGGTGGCCGGCGATGCCTCGCCCGACGGGCAAGGCGTGCTGGCCATCGAGCGCGGCATTGAAGTGGGCCATGTGTTCTACCTCGGCACCAAGTATTCCAAGGCCATGAACGCGACCTTCCTGGACGAGGACGGCAAGCCCAAGCTCATGGAGATGGGCTGCTACGGCATCGGCGTCACGCGCCTGCCGGCCGCGTCCATCGAGCAGAACCACGACGAGCGCGGCATCGTCTGGCCCGACGCGATTGCGCCCTTCACGGTGGTGGTCTGCCCCATCGGCGCGCACCGCAGCGAACTGGTTCGCGAGCAAGCGCAAAAGCTGCACGACGCCCTGCAGGCCCTGGGTGTGGACGTGATGCTCGACGACCGTGATGAACGGCCCGGCGCCATGTTCGCCGACTGGGAGCTCATCGGCGTGCCCCACCGGGTGGTGATCTCCGAGCGCGGCCTCAAGGAAGGCCAGCTGGAGTACCAGCACCGCCGCGACACGGCGGCCACCAAGGTGCCGGCCGAGGACGTACTGGCCTTTCTCAAGACCAGGCTGGGGGCATGAGCCTGCGGCCTCGCGCCGTTTCCCTTTCTCCCATGCTGGCGCCCTCACACGGGCGGCGCCACTGGCTCCTGCTGAGCCTGAAATCCTTCGCCGCCCTGGGGTGGGTTCTGGGCAGCGCTCCTGTGCACGCAGGTCGGCAGATCGAGGAGCCCCTGGCCGATGCCGTGCGCTCGGTCCTGAGCGCGGCCATCGCAAGCCCTGCACCGCCCCGCCCAGAATTCGCATCCGAGGCGGCGAGTCAGGCGCATCAGCGCTGGCTGGCTGGGCAGGACAGCCGACTGGCGCGGCACATCCCGCAGCCGCAAATCCGCCGTGAGTTTCTTCAGACCGTCTGGTACGAAGCGCAGCGCGCAGGCCTGGACCGCAAACTGGTGCTGGGCCTGATCCAGGTAGAAAGCGGCTTTCGCAAATACGCCATCAGTAGCGCCGGGGCCCGGGGCTACATGCAGGTGATGCCCTTCTGGAGCCGACTGATCGGTGACGGCGATTCGGCCAGGCTCTTTGACCTGCAGACGAACCTGCGATTTGGTTGCGTGATCCTCAGGCATTACCTGGACATGGAGCGCGGAGAGCTCTTCATGGCGCTGGGCCGCTACAACGGCTCACGGGGCAAGGCGCCCTACCCCGAGGCGGTGCTGGCTGCAAGCCGCACCTGGGATGTGCCAGGCTGACGCTCAGGCGTGCGTGGCACCCTCGAAGCGGCGCTCCTCGGCGAACCAGGCCAGCACAGGCACGGTGCCGGGCAACACCGGCTGCACCTGCACGGGCAGGCCCTGCCAGGCAAAGCGCTGGCCCTCCTTCATGTGCAGCTCACCGCTCCAGTCGATGACCTTGCAGAAATTGAGCCGCACCAGGGCGTGCGGGTAGTCCACCATCTCCACACGCCACGGATGGGCGGCGCCTATGGTGATGCCGATTTCCTCCTGCAATTCGCGCCGCAAGGCCTGCTCCACGCTTTCTCCTGCTTCGAGCTTGCCGCCGGGGAACTCCCAGTAGCCTTCGTACACCTTGCCCGGGGGACGGGAGGTGAGCAGGAACTGGCCGTCCGGGCGAATCAGCACACCCACGGCCACATCCACCACAGGGCGGTCCGCACCGCCCAGGCGTGGACGGTCACCGTCAGCCACCAGGATGGCCGCAGGGGCGGTCATGTGCGCCCGTGCTGGCCAGCGTAGTCGCGGGCGAACTGGTAGGCCACGCGGCCGCTGCGCGAGCCACCACGCTCGAGCGACCAGAGCAGCGCCGCCGGCCGGGCCGCCTCGATCTCGGCAGCAGGCACGCCGTAGGCACCCAGCCACTGCGCGACGATGGTGAGGTACTCGTCCTGGCTGAAGGGATAGAAGCTCACCCACAGGCCAAAGCGCTCGGAGAGGGAAATCTTTTCTTCCACCACCTCGCCGGGATGCACCTCGCCATCGGGCGTGTGTTGGTAGCTGAGGTTCTCGCTCATGTACTCAGGCAGCAGATGCCGGCGATTGCTGGTGGCGTAGATCAGCACATTGGGCGTGGAGGCGGCGACCGAGCCATCGAGGATGGACTTGAGCGCCTTGTAGCCCGACTCGCCGTCCTCGAAGCTCAGGTCATCGCAGAAGACCATGAACTTCTCCGGACGGCTGCTGACCAGCTCGACGATGTCCGGCAGATCAATGATGTCGTCCTTGTCGATCTCGATCAGGCGCAGGCCCCGGGGCGCATACTCGTTGAGGCAGGCCTTGATCAGCGAGGACTTGCCCGTGCCGCGCGCGCCCGTGAGCAGCACGTTGTTGGCGGGCAGGCCCTTGACGAACTGCTCGGTGTTGCGCTGGATCTTGTCTTTCTGGTCCTCGATTTCCTGCAGATCTGCCAGGCGAATACTGGCCGTGTGCCGCACCGGCACCAAGTTGCCCTGGCCGGAGGCACGGCGCCGGTAGCGCCAGGCGATGGCCTCGGACCAGTCGGGCGCGCGCAAGGCCTGGGGCAGCACCGACTCGATGCGCTCGACCAGCGCTTCCACGCGGCTGATGAGCCGCTCCATGCTGTCGTTCATGAGGGTCTTCCTTTAGTCTGCACGCATCCGCTGCGCAGCGCCCGGCGGGGCGCTTTAGCTGCGGTAATCGGCGTTGATCTTGACGTAGTCGTAGGAGAAATCGCAGGTCCAGACGGTGTCGGCCGCGTCGCCGCGGCCCAACACCACGCGCACCGTGATCTCGCTTTGCTTCATCACCCGCGCGCCATCGGCCTCGGCATAGCCGGGGTGCCGGCCTCCGTCCTTGGCCACGAGCACCTCGTCGAGGTAGAGATCGATCCGGGACTGATCGAGGTCGGCGATGCCGGCGTAGCCCACGGCCGCGAGGATGCGGCCCAGGTTGGGGTCGCTGGCAAAAAAGGCGGTCTTGACCAGCGGCGAGTGCGCAATCGCATAAGCCACCTGCCGGCATTCGTCGGCCGTGCGGCCGCCTTCCACGCGCACCGTGATGAACTTGGTGGCACCCTCGCCGTCGCGCACGATGGCCTGGGCCAGCAAGCGCGCCACCTCCATCATGGCGGCCTTGAGGGCCTGGCCTTCGGCCGATGTCCATGAGGTGATGGGCGGGTGGCCAGCCTGCTGCGTGGCCACCACCACAAAGGAGTCGTTGGTGGAGGTGTCGCCGTCCACCGTCACGCGGTTGAAGGAGCCCTCGGCCAGCTCACGGGCCAGGCCCGCCATCAGGGCGGGCGCGATGCAGGCATCGGTGGCCATAAACCCAAGCATGGTGGCCATGTTGGGGCGGATCATGCCCGCGCCCTTGCTGATGCCG
>CANGYC010000239.1 GCA_947457975.1 Comamonadaceae bacterium
AGGGCCAGGGACTGCGGCCGTGGTGGGTGTGGCGGGTGTAGGTGGGGTCGTGAGTGGCGGCGTAGGTGGAGGCTTAGATGGAGGCTTGGGTGGAGGCGTAGGGGCTGCTGTGGGTGTGGCGGCCCGGTCTTGTGGGGCGGGGCTAACCGGGCGGGTTGGGCTCGTCGGCGGGCTGGGCTCGGCCGGGTGGGCTGTCGTCGCACGAGGCCGTGGCGTCTGGGCTGCGCTGGCGCCCAGGCGCCGCAGTGCGACGGCCACCGCCTGCAGCCCGGATTCGGCGCGGGCCTCGTCGCGCAGGTCCAGCAGGGCTTCGATGGCCGGCCTGGGCAGCGCGCGCCAATCGGCAAACTGCAGCAGCATGCCCGCGCAGCCGTGCGCCAGCACGCACCAGCGCAGCGCCATCACCTCCACCTGAAAGCCGCGCCCCCAGTCGTCCTGGTAGAGCGTCACCGGCACGTCAAAGGTGTCTTGCCAATCGCGCGGCGGCGGCATCTGGTGGCGCTCGAAGAAGGCCGCCCAGTCGGCGGCCAGCGCCTGGCGCAGCTCGGGGTGCTGGTCGGGCGCGGGCAGCATCCACAGCGGCTTTTGCAGCGGAAACTGGTCGGTGACTGCGTTGGAAAAATCGATCACCTGCACGCGGGGGCGGCCCGCCTGCGGGTCGGCCTGGATGACGAAGTTGCGCGGCGCAATGTCCAGGTGCCACACGCCCAGGCGGGCCACCGTCATGAGGGCCTCTAGGGCGTCGGCCAGGGCCAGTGCTAGCGCGGCGTCGGGCGGCGGGGCGCTGCGCACCCAGGCCGCCAGGTCCTGGCCGCCATGGCTCATGTCCAGGTAGCCCTCTGCCACGTGGCTCAGGATCACGCGCGGCACGGGCGCGTGGCGCTGGTTCAGGTAGTCCAGGATCTGGTGCTCGCGCAGCAGCGAGTAGCGGTCCGTAGAGACCTTTCGGTACGGGTCGCTCATGGCCAGTCCACCCAGATCAGCGCCACCGACGCATCGTCCGTGCAGCCCTGCGCCAGGGCCTGCGACACCAGGGTCTGGCACAGGTAGTCCAGGTCGGCGTTGCTGGGCATCTGCCGGCCCAGACACGACAAGCTGCTGGCCAGCTGTGCCGGACCCAGCACATGGCCCGGCCCGTCGGACATCATCACCAGCAGCAGCGGCCCGCGCGCCCCGAGCTCGCGCAGGTGCACCTCCTTGAGCACTTCCGAGCCCAGCAGCTGGCTGGGGTGTCCCTGTGCATCCACATCGCGCGGCATGCTCCAGGCCAGGCGCCAGGCGCCCCACCAGCGCCGCTCCAGCACATGCAGCATGCTGTCGCCCACGCTGGCCAGGCGGGCGCCATCGGGACTCAGCTGCACATGCAGCAGGGTCGTCGCCGACTCCGCAAAACGCGCCAGCATCTGCTGGTGCAGGGCCTCCACATGCCGGGCCAGTGAAGATGCCTCCCGAGGCACGCCGGGCAGGCTCATCTGCTCCACCAGCCAGCGTGCCGCCTCACCGCTGAGCAGGCAGCTGTTGGCGCCATCGGCCAGGCTGAACAGGCCCTGCGGCGGATGCGCGGCAAAGGCATCAAAGCCCTGGTGGCCAGGCGGCCCCTGGTTGATGCACTGCCCAAGAGCCACCCTGGGGCTCACTCGGTGCCCCGCGGCCTGGGCGTAGCCCCTTCCTTGAGCGCCATGCCACCGGCCAGCGAGAGCCGGATAAGGGCGTAGTCGCCCGCCTGGCTGCGGTCTGCGGCCATGTCGGGGGAGTCCACCGGCAGGCCGGTGCGCAGCTCCAGGCTCTGGCCGGGCCGCAGGGGCAGCAGCATCAGGGGCTGGAGCACGCGCTCGCCGCTCGAGCAGGTCAGGCTCGCTTCGGCCGGCACGGTGCAATAGACCTGGCCGAGCAGCTCGAACACCACCAGCTGCTTGCGCGAGACATAAGTGGCATCGATGTCCAGGCCACCGGCGCCGTGGCCGTCCTGGCGCGCCGCCTGCACGCCCTCGCGGCCCAGTACCAGGGGCAGGGCCACGCGCTGCTCTTTCACGCCGCTGCGGTCATGCACCTGCACCTCTACTTGCTGGCCCGGGGCAAAGGGGCGGGCCCCAGAGACGGCCGAGGAAAAGCGTGTCGAGCGGCCGGCGCCCTCGCCACCTTCGGGCTCGGTGACCGCTGCACCGGCTTGAGCGGCTGCAGGTGGGGCGCTGCGCTTGCTCTGCGGCCCGGTGAGCAGGGCCTGGGCTTCGAAGCGCACCTTGCGGCCCTTGAGCGAGAGCACGAAGTCCTCGTCCTGGGTGGGCGCGTCCAGCACCTTGGGGTCGAGCTCGATCACCGGGGCCAGCCCGGGGGCCACGCGCACCGTAGCGCCGCGGGAGGAGCGGTACTCGCGCTGCAGGATCTGCGAGAAAAAGCGGCTGCGGAAATCGGGGTGGATGCTTTCGTGGTTGGACAGGAAGCTCTCCATGTCGCGCGCCGTCTGGGCGTCGAGTGCGCGTATCACCAGGCTGTCGAGGCTAAAGAAGCTCTCCTCCAGGATGCTGCGCATGAACTGGCCTTCACGCTCCTGCAGCGCGCGGGTGATCGCGCCGGTGGTGATGCCCTTGAGCTCGAGCAGGATGCCGTCGGCAAAACCGTCCATTCCCTGGGTGCGCAGGGGTTCGGGGGCGGCATCTTGCGAGGAGCGCTTGCCCCACCAATCACGAATTGACATAAGCGTCCTTGTCCTGGGAAGAGGTGATTTCAAAGAAGGCAGCCGCATGCACTTTCAGGCTCAATCGGCCTTCCAGATGGGCGTGCTCGGCAGCCAGATTGTCATAAAGCAGGGCGCCGTAGCGCTCTGGGGGCAGCGCCTCATGCACGGCGCGCGGAATTTTCAGGGTCAATGCGGGCTGCCGGCGCAGCAGGCGCATGAGCACCAGGCTCACCGCCAGCAACTGCTGCTCGGCCGGGCTCTCGGCGTCGAAGCTCAGCTGCATGTTCATGGGGGAGGCTCCTCCAGCAGCATCAGGCGCAGCGCCTGCATGCCCAGCAGGCTGGCCGCATGGCCCTCGGGCGGCTTGGCGCCCGGCATGGCAATCACGCCCAGCGCCAGCACACGCTTTTCGTAGCCGGGCAGCACCGGCGCGCCCAGCCACTGCGACCAGGCCTCGGTGTCCACCAGGGCCGACAGCAGCGTGGTGCCGCCGAACACCTTGTCCTGTCGGCTCACCGTGCCGGTCTTGGCCCACAGGCCGCAGTCGCTCTGGCAGGCCCGACCCATCACGCGCTGGACGGCGCCGGCGGCCGTGCCCGGGCCCTGCCAGCCGCGCTCTTCGGGCTCGACCACCTTGCGCATGCCCTGCAGCACCACCTGGGCCGGCTCGCGCCAGGCGCGCGGCGTGGCCGCCAGTGCCGAGCCCGCTTGCAGCGGCTGCAGCACGGTGGGCACCAGCGGCGGCAGGTCCTGGGCCAGGCGCCAGAGCTGCAGCGGCACGGTGGCCGCGCCCAGGGCCGAGGTGCGTGAGTCGCCGCCGCCGATCACGGCCTGCACCGTCAGGGCCGTGCGCTCGTAGGACGGCGAGGGTGCGGGCTTGCGCCGCCCTAGGCGGATGTCGTCGTAGGTTTTCCAGTCCAGCATGGTCGCGGGTTTGGGACGGGGCGGCGGCAGCACCAGGCGGCCCATCTGGCCTGGCAGCAGGCTGTATTGTTCGGGCACGAGCAGCCCCCAGCGCCCGCAGGCTGAGCCCGAGTCTTCTTGGCAGTGGGCGTTCAGGCCCAGCGCCGCGCTGATGCGGCCGGTCTCTTCGGGCAGGCTGCAAGCGCCCTGGCGGCCGTCGCAGATGGCCTGCTTCTCCCACCATTCGTTGCGCTTGCTCACGCTGGCGTCGACCTGGCCCGAGGTCTTGATCTGGCGCTCGAGCATGCCCCGGGCGGACGGCTCTTGCGCCAGGGCCAGGGAGAACAGCAGCTTGGCCGTGGAGGCCGGCGGTGCTTCCATCAGGGTCGCAGGCAACACGCCCGGCCCTTGCTGGCGGGCGCGCTCACAGGCCGGTCCCGTGCACCAGGTGGCCAGTACGCGGCCGTCGCTGGTGTCCAGCACCAC
>CANGYC010000240.1 GCA_947457975.1 Comamonadaceae bacterium
CATGGGCGCGGAAGTCGTCGACGATGCCGGCGGCGAGCGGCTGCTCGGGGCCCACCACCGTCAGGCCCACCTTGTGCTCGAGGGCCCAGGCGCGCAGCGCCGAGATGTCGGTGATCGGTAGGTTCTGCAGCCGCTTGTCCAGGGCCGTCCCCCCATTGCCAGGGGCCACGTAGACCGCCTGCACCTTGTGTGATTGGGCCAGCTTCCAGGCCAAGGCGTGCTCGCGG
The DNA here is from genome assembly GCA_947457975.1 of Comamonadaceae bacterium. Lineage (GTDB taxonomy): Bacteria > Pseudomonadota > Gammaproteobacteria > Burkholderiales > Burkholderiaceae_C > Polaromonas. Next base: position 228 of record CANGYC010000240.1, read on the forward strand.
CCACCGCCTCCCACTACCAAAACGTTCATTGAAATCTTTCTGTCGCAGTCTGTCCTGTGCCTTGCGGGCGCGGGTGGATCAGAGCAGGAGGTCGGCGTTGTGATAGACCTCCTGGGTGTCGTCCAGGTCTTCCAGGACATCCAGGAGTTTTTGCATCTTCTGGGCGCTCTCACCGCTCAGCTCGGTGTTGTTGTCGGCGCGCATGGTGACCTCGGCCACCTCGGGCGTGAGACCGGCGGCCTCCAAGGCCTTCTTGAGTGCCTCGAAGTCGGCATAGGCGCACAGCACCTCGATGCTGCCGTCATCGTGCGTGAGCACGTCCTCGGCGCCGGCCTCAAGCGCGGCTTCCATGACCTGGTCTTCCCCCACGCCCGGGGCAAAGATGAACTGGCCCACGTGCTTGAACTGGAAGGCCACCGAACCTTCGGTGCCCATGTTGCCGCCGTACTTGGAAAAAGCGTGGCGCACCTCGGCCACCGTGCGCACGCGGTTGTCGGTCATGCAGTCCACGATGATGGCCGCCCCAGCGATGCCATAGCCCTCGTAGCGGATTTCCTCGTAGCTCACGCCTTCGAGGTTGCCCGTGGCCTTGTCCACATTGCGCTTGATGTTGTCGGCCGGCATGTTGGCCGCCTTGGCCTTGTCGATGGCCAGGCGCAGCCGCGGGTTCATGTTGATGTCGCCGCCACCCGAGCGCGCCGCAACGATGATCTCCCGGGTGATGCGGGTCCAGATCTTGCCCCGCTTCTCATCCTGGCGACCCTTGCGGTGCTGAATATTCGCCCATTTGCTGTGTCCGGCCACGAAGAGTCCTTTTATCGGTAGTGTCGGCTGTGAATTGATTTAATCTTGCCGCGCCCATTTTACTTTTTGCCCAGTCCCCCCAGGAGAGCACATGGCCGAGCCGCTGTTGATCGCCCGAAACGCCCAGAACACCTGCCTGCTGCTGCCCGAGTTGGCCAACCGCCACGGGCTGGTGACCGGCGCCACCGGCACCGGCAAGACGGTCACGCTACAGACGATGGCCGAGCAGTTCTCGCGCATCGGGGTGCCGGTGTTCATGGCCGACGTCAAGGGCGACCTCACCGGCATCAGCCAACCGGGGCAGCCCAGCGCCAAGCTCAAGGCAGTGCTGGCCGAGCGGGGGCTGGAGCTGCCGGCGCCCCGGGGCTGCCCGACGCAGCTCTGGGATGTGTTTGGTGAGCAAGGCCATCCGGTGCGGGCCACCATCTCCGACATGGGGCCGCTGCTGCTGGGCCGCATGCTCAACCTGAACGAAACCCAGTCGGGGGTGCTGTCCCTGGTGTTCAAGATCGCGGACGACCAGGGCCTCTTGCTGCTGGACCTCAAGGACCTGCGGGCCATGCTGCAGCACGTGGCCGACCACGCCCGCGACTTCACCACCCAGTACGGCAACGTGAGCGCCGCCAGCGCCGGCGCCATCCAGCGCGGCCTGCTGCAGCTTGAAAGCCAGGGCGGCAGCCAGTTCTTCGGCGAGCCCATGCTCAACATCGAGGACTTCATGCAGACCGACGGCGAGGGCCAGGGCGTGGTCAACGTGCTGGCGGCCGACAAGCTGCTGCACTCCCCACGCCTTTACGCCACCTTCCTGCTGTGGCTGCTGTCAGACCTCTACGAGCGGCTGCCCGAGGTGGGCGACCTGGACAAGCCCAAGCTGGTGTTCTTCTTCGACGAGGCGCACCTGCTGTTCAATGAGGCGCCCAAAGTGCTGGTCGAGCGCATCGAGCTGGTGGTCCGGCTGGTGCGCTCCAAGGGGGTGGGTGTGTATTTCGTCACGCAAAACCCCCTGGACATTCCCGACAGCGTGCTGGCCCAGCTGGGCAACCGCATCCAGCATGCCTTGCGGGCCTTCACCCCGCGCGACCAAAAAGCCGTCAAGGCCACCGCCCAGACCATGCGGGCGCAGCCGGGTCTGGACATCGAAGCGGCCATCACCGAGCTGGCCGTGGGCGAAGCCTTGGTCAGCCTGCTGGACGCCAAGGGGCGCCCAGCCATGACCGAGCGGGCCTTCGTGGCCCCACCGGCCAGCCTGATCGGCCCCATCACGCCCGCGCAGCGGCAGGCACTGATGCAGCAATCGCTGGTGGCCGGTGTCTATGAAAACACCGTGGACCGGGAATCGGCCTATGAGCTGCTGACCGCCCGCACGCACACCGGGGCGAGCGCCTCCGCCCCGCCGGCCGGCGCAGCCGCTGAAGGCCCGGGAACCCTGGACAAGCTGGGCGACATGCTGTTTGGCAAGACCGGCCCGCGCGGCGGCAAACATGAGGGCCTGGCCCAGACCCTGGCCAAGTCGGCCGTGCGCACCATCGGCAGCTCGGTTGGGCGCGAGCTCGTGCGGGGCGTGCTCGGAAGCCTCCTGGGCGGCCGGCGGCGCTGAGAACGGCTCAAGCACCAGGCTAGGCCCCGGGGCCTGGCCTGCCGATCGGCGACACTCAAGGTTTTCATCAGGCGCCGCGCAGGCCAAGCCCCATCCCGCCCGGCCCCGCCCCGCGCCACCCCGTTTCGTGCCGAGCGTTCCCGTGTTCCTCACCGCCGCCCTCTACCAATTCGTCAGCCTGCCCGATCACGCCCTGCTGCGCGATCCCCTGTTCGAGTTCTGTCAGGCCCGCGGCATCAAGGGCACGCTGCTGCTGGCGGCCGAAGGCATCAATGGCACCATCGCCGGGCCCGAAGCGGGGGTGCGCGAGCTGCTGGCCCACCTGCGCGCCGACCCGCGGCTGGCCCGGCTGGCGCACAAGGAATCCTGGAGCGACAAAGAGCCCTTCTACCGCCTGAAGGTCAAGCTCAAGAAGGAAATCGTCACCCTGGGGGTGGACGGCATCGACCCCAACCGCATGGCCGGCCAGTATGTGAGGCCGCAGGACTGGAACCAGCTGATCCAGGACCCGGATCTGGTGCTGATCGACACCCGCAACGACTATGAAGTGCAAGTAGGCACATTCGAGGGCGCCATCAACCCCGAAACCCGCAGCTTTTCGCAGCTGCCGCAGTGGGTAGAAAAGGAAATGCAACCCGGAGGGCGCCTGGCCGAACGCGACGGCCGCAAGCCCCGGGTGGCCATGTTCTGCACCGGCGGCATCCGCTGCGAAAAATCCACGGCCTTCATGCGCACCAAGGGCTTTGAGGAGGTGTTTCACCTCGAAGGCGGCATCCTCAAGTACCTCGAAACCGTACCAGCAGAGCACAGCACCTGGAACGGCGAATGCTTTGTGTTCGACGAGCGTGTGTCCGTCGGCCACGACCTGCAGCCCGGCCATTTCCAGCTCTGCCGCTCATGCCGCCACCCGCTGAGCGATGAAGACAAGCAATCCCCCCTGTTCCAGGACGGGGTGAGCTGCCCGCGCTGCCACGACAGCCTCACGCCAGAGCAGCGCCGCAAATTCAGCGAACGCCAGCGCCAGATGGCCCTGGCCCGGGCGCGGGGGGAGCGGCACATCGGGGTGCCGCGGGGGCGCAAGACGAGCGACAACTGAGCTTGCGCTCAGAATTCACCACCCGGTGTGCCGCGCCTTGGCGAAGACCGCGCCAGACCTGCGCCGGCCAGGCGATTCCCCGACTGCGCAGGCCGCTGAAGCGGCTTCCCTGCGGTGCTCGCGCCGGGCGGGGTCGGGCACAAACTCGCCCGCCTTCGGCGAGCTCAAACATGTGCCCGCCCTTTTCCGCCCGACGCTGCGCGCCTCGGCTGCGCACACGGGGACCCCTTTCGCCTGGCCAGCACAGGTCCGCCGCTCAGCGCTAGGCAAAGAAATCTCGTGCCACGCCCCAAGCGACGCGGCTGGGTGGGGGCGCGAAG
>CANGYC010000241.1 GCA_947457975.1 Comamonadaceae bacterium
AAACGGAGAGCAACTTCGCTGGCTACTCGTCCGAGGACCTTGTCGGTCGCGTCAATCACAAACCACTCGTGCACGACCTCAGCGGGTTTTGCGCTGAAAGTTTTCATAAAGTGCTCTTGAGGGTGGGTCGGCGGCTCCAGGGAACCACCGCAATTCGGCATCTACTCCACGGTCGGTGTTCCTCTGCTGGGAACCTCTTAGGTGGTGTGCGCCCACCGAAGCGGACGTCTTCCGGCGGATGCCACACGCTGAAGAACCAGGGATTATACAAATTCTTTGGTCCCAGGCCAGCAGGCCTCCCGGGCACGGCGGGACAGCGGTTAGCATCACAGGCATGTTCAGTTACCGCCATGCCTTCCACGCCGGCAACCACGCGGACGTGCTCAAGCACCTCACGCTGCTGGCCTTGATGAAATACCTCACGCAAAAAGACACGGCGCTGACCGTCATCGACACCCACGCCGGTGCGGGCCTGTACCGCCTGGACGGCGACTACAGCCAGACCAGCGGCGAGGCCGGTGAAGGCGTGATGCGGCTGGCCCGCGCCCTGCACGAGGCCCCCGCGGCAGCCTCCGTGACGCCGGCTATTGAGGCCTACCTGGACCTGCTCACGAGCCTGAACCCCGGGTTTGAGGTCTCGCATGACCCGGCCCTGCTCAAGGTTTACCCCGGCTCGCCTTTCATCGCATCGCGCTTCATGGAGGGGCGTCACAAGCTCAAGCTGTATGAGCTGCACCCCACCGATTTCAAGGCGCTCTCGGGCAATATGGCCCAGCTCGAGCTCGGCCGCAGCGTGAGCTGCGCCATGCAGGACGGCTTTGAGGCCCTGCGCCCGCTGTTGCCGCCGCCCTCGCGCCGCGCCCTGGTGATGTGCGACCCGAGCTACGAAATGAAGAGCGACTACGGCCGGGTGAGCACCGTGATGACCGAGGCCGTCAAGCGCTTTCCCACGGGCACCTACGCGGTCTGGTACCCGCTGATCCCGCGCACGGAAGCCCACGACCTGCCCAAGAAGCTCAAGACCCTGGCCACCCGCGAAGGCCGCTCGTGGCTCGATGCCACGCTCACCGTGAAATCCAGCAAGCTGCACAAGGATGAAGACGGTGAGGTGATTCGCCCGGGCCTACCGGCCAGCGGCATGTTCATCATCAACCCGCCCTACACCTTGCACGCCGAGCTCAAAGCGGCCCTGCCACAGCTGGTGGACTGGCTGGGCCAGGACCGCAACGCAGGCTTCACGCTGGCCCACGGCGGCTAAAGCCGAGTTCAGGCCGAGTTCAGGCTCTGTTCAGCGGCTGCGCAGCCGCTCCAGGATGCCGCCCACCGCCGTGGACTGGTTCATGGTGTAGAAATGCAGGCCCGGAACGCCCGCGGTAAGAAGCTGGTCGCACAGGTCGGTCACCACATCCAGGCCAAAGGCCTTGATGGAGGCCGTATCGTCCCCGAAGGCCTGCAGGCGCAGCCTTATCCAGCGCGGGATCTCGGCGCCGCAGGCGTCTGAAAAGCGCAGCAGCTGCGACGAGCCCAGGATGGGCATGATGCCTGGCACCACCGGCACATCGACGCCAAGGGCGTACGCATCGTCCACGAAGCGGAAGTACGCGTCGCTGTTGAAAAAGTACTGCGTGATGGCGGAGTTCGCGCCCGCCTTCACCTTGGCGGCAAAGGCCTGCAAGTCGGCCTCGGGCGACTTGGCCTGGGGATGCACCTCGGGATAGGCCGCCACCTCGATGTGAAAGGCATCGCCCATCTCGGCGCGAATGAAAGCCACCAGGTCACTGGCGTACTGGAACTCGCCGCCGGCGCCGTAGCCGCTGGGCAAATCGCCACGCAAGGCCACCAGGCGTTTGACGCCCATGGCTTGGAGCTGGCCCAGCTGCTCGCGCACCCGCGCCTTGGTGGCGCCGATGCAGGAAAAATGCGAGGCTGCGTCCACGCCCTCGGCCTGAATCTCGGCCACGGCGGAAAACGTGCCGTCTTGCGTGGAGCCGCCCGCCCCGAAGGTGACGGAACAAAACTCCGGACGGTGCACATACAGCTGCTGGCGCACGGCGCGCAGCTTCTCGGCCCCTTCGGCTGTCTTGGAGGGGAAAAATTCAAAGCTCAACGCAGGCGTCTTCATGGCGATGCTTTTGGGTTGTTCAGGTCTTGCGCTTGCGCTTGGCCGGACCGGGCTGGCCCTCATGCGCGGCCTGGCGATCGTCCTCGTCGGGCAGCAACTTTCGGCGCTCGCCGCGCGGCTGGCGCTTGGGCGCTTGCCGCGCAGGCGCCTCGGGCAGGGCCGCTTGCACTTCGCTCGCCTTGCACGCATGGATGAAGAATTCGCGGTTGCCATCGCCGCCCGCAATCGGCGAGTCCAGCCAGGCCAGTACCTCCAGCCCCAGCTCGGCACAGCAACTGCGCAGCCGGGCCTCCACCAGGGCGAACAGGGCCGGGTCCTTAACGATGCCACCCTTGCCCACCTGGCCAGGCTGCAGTTCAAACTGCGGCTTGACCAGCATCAGCATCTGGCCGCCTAGCTTGAGCAGGGGCACCATGGCCGGCAGCACCAGCGTGAGCGAGATGAAAGACAGGTCACCGGTGAGCAGGTCGAATGGTGCGTGGTCCGGCTCCAAGGCCTGCCCCGAGGCCTGTGCCTCGTCGTGTTCGAGGGCGTCGTCATGGTGCTGCCAGAACGCATCCACGGTGAGCGCGCGGGCGTTGACGCCTTCGATGCAGACCACCTGACGGTTCGAGCGCAGGCTGGGATGCAGCTGTGCATGGCCCACATCGATGCCCACCACCAGCGCCGCACCCTGCTGCAAAAGACAGTCGGTGAAGCCGCCTGTCGATTGCCCCAGGTCCAGGCACCGCAGCCCAGCCACACGCAGGCCCGTGGCAGCCAGCGCGCCCTCGAGCTTGAGGCCGCCGCGCGACAGGTACTTGGCCTCGGTGGTGTCGGTCAGCTGCACTTCGGCGCCTAAAGGCACTTCATCGCCGTTCTTGGCGATCTTCTTCCAGGGCGCATCGCCCTCGCGCCAGAGCACGCCGGAGGCAATCAGGCGCTGGGCTTGAGAGCGGGTGGCAGCGTGGCCGCGTTCAACAAGGAGCAGGTCAGCGCGCATCGGCTTCATTTCCCTCTCCCCAAAGGGAGAGGGAGCCTCGCATCAATAGCGGTAGGTGTCGGCCTTGTAGGGGCCTTCCTTCTTGACGCCGATGTAGGCGGCCTGCTCTTCGCTCAGCTCGGTCAGCATGGCGCCGACTTTCTTGAGGTGCAGGCGGGCGACCTTTTCGTCGAGGTGCTTGGGCAGCACGTAAACCTTGCCCACTTCATAGTCGGCCTGCTTGGTGAACAGCTCGATCTGCGCAATGGTCTGGTTGGCAAAGCTGGAGGACATGACGAAGCTGGGGTGGCCCGTGCCACAACCCAGGTTCACCAGGCGACCCTTGGCCAGCATGATGATGCGCTTGCCATCGGGGAAGATGACGTGGTCGACCTGGGGCTTGATCTCTTCCCACTGGCACTTCTCGAGCGCCGCCACATCGATCTCGTTGTCGAAGTGGCCGATGTTGCAGACGATGGCCTGGTCTTTCATGGCGGCCATGTGACCGTAGTTGATGACGTTCTTGTTGCCGGTGGCCGACACAAAAATATCGCACTTGTCGGCGGCGTACTCCATGGTCACGACCTTGAAGCCTTCCATGGCGGCTTGCAGGGCGTTGATCGGGTCGATCTCGGTCACCCAGACTTGGGCGCTCAAGGCGCGCAGGGCTTGGGCCGAACCCTTGCCCACGTCACCGTAACCGGCCACCACGGCCACCTTGCCGGCGATCATCACGTCGGTAGCGCGCTTGATCGAATCGACCAAGGATTCGCGGCAGCCGTACAGGTTGTCAAACTTGCTCTTGGTCACCGAGTCGTTCACGTTGATGGCGCGGAACATCAGGCTGCCCTTGGCGGCCATTTCGTTCAGGCGCAACACGCCGGTGGTGGTCTCTTCGGTCACACCGATGATCTGCGCACCCTTGCGGCTGTACCAGGTGGGGTCCACGGCCAGCTTGGC
>CANGYC010000242.1 GCA_947457975.1 Comamonadaceae bacterium
TCGACGTTGTTCAGCGCCGCGCGCACATTCGGATGTAGCGTCTCGGCACGCTGCACCCAGGCATTGATATCGGTCGGCGGCACGGGCGTCAGCACGGCGGGGGTCACCAAAGAAAGCGGCTGGGTGCCGTTCTTGCCCACCAGTTGGTCCAGCGCAATGCGGCGCACGGTCAGGTCGTTCTCGGCCTGGATCTGGGTGGCCACTATGCGGTCGAAGCCGGCCTGCGCCTGGCGCGTATCGACAATGGTGGAGGTGCCCACTTCGAAGCGGCGCTTGGCCGCAGCCAGCTGCTCTTCCAGCGCTGCCCGCTGGGCGCGCACCGAAGCCACAGTGTCTTGTGCGGCCAGCACATCGAAGTAGGCCTGGCTGGTGCGCACGATCAGGTCCTGCTCGGCGCTTTCGAGCTGCGCCCTGGCCACCTCGACCTGCTTGGCAGCCTGGTCGAAGGCGGCCTGGCTGGCTGGGTTGTACAGCGGGTGAGAGGCGCTCACGCCGGCGGTCTGGTTGGGAAAGGTCCGGCTCAGCGAGCTCGAGGAAGAGATGTCAAAGTGGTTGTAGTTGGCCCCTGCCGTCACGCCAACCCTGGGCAGCACGCCGGCCTTGTTTTGCTCAGCACGCGCCAGGTTGGCCTCGTACTGAAGGCGGGCTGCCAAGTAGGTGGCATCGTAGGCGCGGGCCGATTCGTAGAGGTTCACCAGGGACTGGGCCTGAGCGCCCAGGCTACCCCCGGCCAGCAGGGCCGCGATGACCACGGGAAGGCGCGAGAGTCCTGGCTTGGGGTGCTTCATGGGGATCCTGGTGGGGTAACAAGACATACATCAATAGCGGGGCACAGACGGGTCCAACTCGCAGGACCAGGCATCGATGCCGCCTTGCAAGTTGACCACGTCGCTAAAGCCCTGGCGCAAAAGAAATTGCGCCACGTGCTGGCTGCGCATGCCATGGTGGCACAGGCAGGCCAGGGCGGTGCCCTGCGGCAGCTCCGCCAGCCGCGCGGGCACCTCGCCCATGGGAATGGCCAGCAGCTCGAATCCCTGGGCGCGCACCGAGGCGGTTTGCAGTTCCCAGGCTTCGCGCACGTCCAGCACCAAGGGCGGCGTAGGCTGAGCGGACAGCCAGGCGGCGAAGTCGGAGACGGGTAACTGCGGAACCACAGGCAAGCTCAGTGCGGCGCTTAAAAGCTAAAGGCCGAGGGTTCGGTAAAGCCCTGCAGGCGCGGGGCGATGGTTTCCCAGTCTTGGGTCATCCGCCACGCTGAATCGCTCACGCGGGTCACGATGGTGGCGCACATCACCGGATCGGTGCCCACGATGGCGGCCAGCCGGCCACCGACCTTGAGCTGAGCTTTGAGGGCCTCGGGCACTTCGGCCACGGAGCCGCTGAGCAGGATCACGTCAAAGGGGCCGGCGGCCTCGCCGCCCAGGGGCAGGGAGCCGTCGCGCTGCAGCACCTGAGCATTGTGGATACCGGCCTTTTGCAGGTTCTCACGAGCCAGGGCCGCGAGGCCTGTATCGATCTCCAGGCTCAGCACCTGCTGGGCACGGTGGGCCAGCAGGGCTGCCATGTAGCCGGTACCAGCGCCGATTTCCAGCACCTTCTCGTGCTTCTGCACGGCCAGGTCTTGCAGCAGGCGGGCCTCGACCTTGGGCGAGAGCATGCACTGGCTGGGGTGGGTCTGCGGCGGCAGCGGAATCTCCAGGTCGGCAAAAGCCAGGGACTTGTGCGCCAGCGGCACGAAGTCTTCACGCTTGATCACGGCGAGCAGGGACAGCACCTGGGTGTCCAGCACCTCCCAGGGTCGGATCTGCTGTTCGATCATGTTGAAGCGCGCTTGTTCGTAGTTCATGGCAGACGGATTCTTGTGGGTCGGGGGGCGGTGCAAAACCTGAATTTTAGCGAGGGGTCTGTGTCGGGTCGGAGAAGCTGCCCGGGGCCTGGGTGCCGCTGCCCAGGCGGCGGCGGAACCAGGCGGCCAGATCGTCCAGGTAGCAGTAGGCCACGGGCACCACCACCAGGGTCAGCAGCGAGGAGGTGATGACGCCGCCGATCACGGCCTGGCCCATGGGTGCGCGCTGCTCCGAGCCTTCGGTGAGAGCAACCGCCAGGGGCACCATGCCGAAGATCATGGCCAGCGTGGTCATGAGGATGGGCCGCAGCCTGACCTTGGCCGCCATGAGCAGGGCCTCGGCCCGCTCCATGCCGCCTTCGCGCAGCCGGATGGCGAAGTCCACCAGCAAGATGGCATTCTTGGTCACCAGGCCCATGAGCATGACGATGCCGATGATGGAGAACATCGACAGGGTGGAGCCGAAAAAGAGCAGGGCCAGCACCACGCCGATGAGCGTGAGTGGCAGCGAGGTCATCAGCGCCACTGGCTGCAGGAAGCTCTTGAACTGGCTGGCCAGGATCATGTAGATGAAGAGCACGGCCAGCAGCAGCGAAGAGACGGCATAGCCGAAGGACTCCTGCATGTTCTTGGTGGAGCCGCCAAAGCGCCAGCGGTAGCCCGGGGCGAAGCTCACCTGCTCGAGCTGGGCGCGGATGTCGGCCGAGACCTCGCCCACGGCGCGCCCATACACATTGGCCGTGACCGAGACCTCGCGAGCCAGGTCGCGGCGGTTGATCTGGTTGGGCCCGGTGGATTCGCGCACCTGCGCCACCTGGTTCAGGCGCACGGGGCGCCCGTCGCTGCCGCTGGCCAGTGGCAGGCGGTCGAGGTCGCTCGAGGTGGTGCGGGCCTGCGGAGGCAGGCGCACGTTGATGTCGTAGGTCTGGTCGTCGGGGGCGCGCCAGGTGCCCACCGCCTGGCCGGCCACCAGGGTGCGCAGGCTAGATGCCACCTGGCCGACCGAGAGGCCCAGGTCGGAGGCGGCCTGGCGGTTCACGGCCACCTCAAGCGTGGGCTTGTCGGGCTTGACGCTGGAGTCCAGGTCCACCAGGCCGGGGATGCCGGCAATGCGCTGCTTGACCTCCTGGGACAGGCGTTCGAGCTCCTTGAGGTCGGGGCCTTGCAGTGAGAACTCGATCTGTTTGTTGCCGCCGACGCTGTCGGTCAGACCCACCAGCGTGACGGTGATGCCCGGCACCTGGGCCAGTCGCTGGCGCAGCGCGGCCGACATGGCATCGGCGCTGCGGCTGCGTTGCGCCCGGTCCACCAGCCGCACATAGATGTTGGCGTACATCTTGCCCTGCGCGTTGCCGCTGTTGATGGTGGTCACCGTGTAGCGCACCTCGGGAAACTCGCGCAGGATGGCATCGACCTGCCGGGCCTTGGCCTCGGTGGCCTCCAGCGAGGAGCCCACCGGGGTGGAGAAGTTCACGGTGGTTTCGGAGTAGTCGGCCTTGGGCACGAACTCGGTGCCCAGCAGCGGCAGCATGACGATGCTGAGCACGAACACCGCCACCGCCACCGCCAGGGTCTTGCCCTTGTGCACCAGTGACCAGCGCAGGATGGACTGGTAGCCGTCCGCCAGGCGGTCGGTGGCGCGGTCGAAGGCGCGTGTGATGCGCCCCAGGCTGCGGTCGTACCAGCCGGTACCCGGGGGCTTGCCGTGCGCGTCGATGGCCGGGTCATGCCAGATCGAAGACAGCATCGGGTCCAGCGTGAAGCTCACGAACATGGAAATCAGCACGGCGGCCACGATGGTGATGCCGAACTCATGGAAGAACTTGCCGATGATGCCGCCCATGAAGCCGATCGGCAGGAACACGGCCACGATGGAGAAGGTGGTGGCCAGCACCGCCAGGCCGATTTCCTGGGTGCCGTCCAGCGAGGCCTGCCAGGCGCTTTTGCCCATCTGCACATGGCGCACGATGTTTTCGCGCACCACGATGGCGTCGTCGATCAAGAGGCCCACGCACAGGCTCAGCGCCATCAGCGTGACCATGTTGATGGAAAAGCCAAAAGCGTGCATGAACAAGAAGGTGCCGATGATGGAGATCGGCAGTGTCAGGCCCGTGATGACCGTGGAGCGCCAGGAGTTCAGGAACAAAAAGACGATCAGCACCGTGAGAATGGCGCCCTCGATCAGGGTGCGCCGCA
>CANGYC010000243.1 GCA_947457975.1 Comamonadaceae bacterium
CAGTTGTAGGGGCCAGACCGACCCCTGCAAGCTCTCAAATAAAACACCTATAACAGAAGCTCTTCAAGGGCCTCATGGAGACAGACAAAACATGAGCACGGCTGCGTTAGCCCCGCAGGGTGTGGGCTTGCTCGCGAGTTCAGGGCAGGGCCCTGGCAGCGCGGGACTCTCAGAGGCGCTGGCCCGCTTGGGCTTGGCCACGTGGTGTGACATCGAGCGGCGTGAATCGGCTGGCTCGGCCCAGATCACGGTTCGGCTCACTGCGGCGGCCTTTGCCGAACTTTGCCCTGGTTTTGACACCCTGGGCCTGCCTGCGCGACTGGCACGCCATGGCCTCTCAGCCGATGCCCACTCGCTCGAGCGGGAGGTGTGGGTGGCGCTGCTGGCCGCGCCACAGCGCATCGACTTCGACAGCCTCCAAGATCTTCAGGCCCATGTCCGGGTGCGATGCAACATTGCCCGCGCCGCCGACAAGACCGCCCTGGCCTTCAAGACCACCGATGCGGCTGAGCGCCCCGACGCCTACTGGCACTACCGCGAAGATGTCGGCTTCCTGCTCCAACCCGATGCAGGTCTGGTCGATGCCCTGGTGGCGGCCACGCAGCCTGAACGCACCGGACGTCTCTATGACTTTTCTTGCTACCGCGCCACCGAATACGTGATCTTGCTGGGCCTGGCCCAGGAAGCCCAGCATTCTGACCCCGAGTTCTACGCCTGCCTGGAGGCTTCGGCCCGCCAGACCTGTATCAAGTCTGGGCGCTTTCACGAGGTGTTCCTCATCGAGCAGGGCTCACTCGAAGCACCCATACCCATGCGGTTTTATGTGCCTGGCGACCGGGTGTGGTTCAAGAACCCCGATCCGGCGTCGTCCGACATCAGCGGCTACGAGGGCTCCTGGGTGATTTACCTCGGCGCAGGCTTGTTCAGCAACTTCTGGAAGCTGGGTCAGCACTTCACCCTGGAGGCCAAGGCCCTGGAGGTGTACCACTGGCGCCATGGCGTGTTCCGTGACCCTGCCGCGGAACTGCAGATCGATGAGAACGTGGTCGAAGCCCGTGTCCTCGCCACGCAAGCTGATGCGGCGCAATACGCACACGTGCTCCAGCAGATGAACCGCTACCGCGACCCCACCGGGGTCTACCAGGACGGCGGCTGTATTGACGCGACTCGGGAGTTCCCTCGGCCCTTGTCGCGCATCCGCCTGGACTAAAAGCGCCTCAGCCCACTTCGGCGATCAGCTCGATCTCCACGCAGGCCCCCATCGGGATTTGCGCCACACCAAAGGCACTGCGGGCATGGGCGCCAGCCGCGCCGAAAACCTCGCCCAGCAGTTCGCTGCACCCATTGGTGACCAGGTGCTGCTCGGTGAAGTCGGGCGTGGAGTTGACCAGGCTCATGACCTTGACGATGCGTTTGACGCTGCGCAGGTCGCGACCGCTGGCTACCAGCGCGGCATGGAGGGTGCCCATCAGGTCAATGGCGATGGCCCGCGCGGCTTGTTGTCCTTCAGCGGTGCCCATGGTCCGGCCCAGCTGGCCTACCCAGGCCTTGCCCTCTTTCTTGGCGATGTGGCCGCTCAGGAACACCAGAGGGCCCGTCTGTACGTAGGGTACGTAGGCCGCGGCCGGGGTGGCCACTGGAGGCAATTGAATCTGCAGGGACTTCAGGCGGTCGTAGACGTCGGTCATGGGCGGGCAATCCAGGTTTGAAATAGAGGGAATGAAGGGATTTTAGGGACCGCCGGATAGAATCTGGCCCCTCGTCAGCTCGGCCGCATACCCTCACTGCGGCCTTGCGTTTGTCCACTTCCTGCGGGCGACTGCCCGCCTCATCCGTGAAACATCTGCTCGTCCTGGCTCGCCGGATCGATGACCTGAGCCGCGCTGCGGCTGTGGTCGCTCTCTGGCTGGTCCTTATCTGCGCCCTGGTGTCGGCCGGCAACGCGCTCACGCGTTACGCCTTCGACCTGAGCTCCAACGCCTGGCTGGAGATGCAGTGGTACATGTTCGGTGGCACCGTGCTGCTGGGCGCAGCTCACCTGCTCAACACCAACGGCCACATCCGCGTAGACCTGTTTTACAACAAGCTCAATGATCGCCAACGAACCTGGCTGGACCTGTTTGGCCTGGTCGTGTTCTTGCTGCCCTTCTGTTATTTCATGGTTTTGTACTCCTGGCCTTGGTTCGTGGAGTCCTGGGAGATTGGTGAGATCTCGCCCAACGCAGGTGGTTTGATCCGCTGGCCCGTCAAGCTGCTGCTGCCACTGGGCTTTGGCCTGCTGATCCTCCAAGGCCTGTCCGAGATCATCAAGCGCGTGGCGGCCTTGCGCGGCGATATCGCCATCAACACCCAATACGAGCGGCCGCTGCAGTAACACCATGAACCTCTTTGACATCATGGCCCCGGCGATGTTCGTCGCGCTGGTGGTCTTTCTCCTGCTGGGTTTGCCCGTGGCCTTTTCTCTGGCAGCCCTGGGTCTGGCCTCTGGCCTGGTGGCGATCGAGTGGGGCCTGTTCCCGGTGCAGTTCATGGCCAATTTGCCTTACCGCGTGTTTGGCATCCTCTCCAACGAGTTGCTGCTGTCCATTCCCTTCTTCACGCTCATGGGGGCGATCCTGGAGAAAAGCGGCCTGGCCGAGGACCTGCTTGAAGGCTTTGCGCAGCTCTTCGGCGGCCTGGCCGGCGGACTGGCCTATGCCGTGATCATCGTGGGCGCCATCCTGGGCGCCATCACCGGCACGGTGGCGGCCTCGGTGATTGCCATGGGCATGATCGCGCTGCCCATCATGCAGCGCTACGGCTACAGCCCCCGCTTGGCCACCGGCGTGATCGCGGCCTCGGGCACCATCACGCAGGTGATTCCGCCCTCCCTGGTGCTGATCGTGCTGGCCGACCAGTTGGGCAAGTCGGTGGGCGATATGTACCTCGGTGCCGTCGGCCCCTCGGTGGCCCAGGTGCTGATCTTCGTGGCCTTCATCTTCGTGATGTCCCTGCTCCGGCCCGAGACCATGCCGCCGCTGCCGCCCGAGGCGCGTACGCTGCGCGGCTGGCCACTCATGAAGAAGGTGGCCATGGGCGTGCTGCCCTCGTCCTTTCTCATCTTCGTGGTGCTAGGCACCATCTTCATGGGCCTGGCCACCCCCACCGAGGCCGGCGCCATGGGCGTGGTCGGTGCCATCGGCCTGGCGGCGCTGCACGGGCGCCTGAACTGGCAGATGGTGCGCCAAGGTATGTCCTCGACCATGGAGGTCACCGTCATGGTGATCTTCATCCTGATCGGCGCCACCGTGTTCACGCTGGTCTTCCAGGGCGTGGACGGTGGCAAGTGGGTGGAACACCTTTTTGAGTCCGTGGGCGCCGATGATCCAGTGACCTTCCTGATCGTGGTCAACATCATGATCTTCTTCCTGGCCTTCTTTCTCGACTTCTTCGAGATCGCCTTCATCGTGGTACCCCTGCTGGTGCCCATGGCCAACAAGTTGGAGATCGACCTGATCTGGTTCGGCGTACTCTTGTGCGTGAACATGCAAACCTCCTTCATGCACCCGCCGTTTGGCTTTGCCCTGTTTTACCTGCGCGGCATCGCACCCAAGTCCGTCAAAAGCAGCGATATCTACCTCGGCGCCTTGCCTTGGGTGGGCCTGCAGATGCTGCTGGTGGGCGTGTTGATCTTCTATCCTGAGATCGTGACCGGCATGCTCGACAAGCCCCTGGCCGGTGATGCCAGCAGCATCGAGATCCGCCTCGACGAGCCCGCCGCCGCTCCGGGGGGCGATGCACCCGATCCGGCAGCGGCCTTCCAGGGTCCCGCCGCCTCCGGAGCCACCGATTCGCAGCCAGCGCCTGCCGCTGCTGCGCCCGATCCAGCGGACTACTTCAATAAAAAGTAAGCGCCAAGAAAAAGGGCCTCCCTGCGGAGGCCCTTTGACTTTGGGCTGGAGGCGCGTAGCCTCCAACGTTCAAGCAGTTCAGAGCTTCTGGCGGCTCATGAAGTTGTCGAACTGGCCCTCGGCCACGCGGA
>CANGYC010000244.1 GCA_947457975.1 Comamonadaceae bacterium
AGCGGAGCGGCAGACACTGGCCAGGGTGCTGAAACGGCGCTGTCCCAGATCGTCGCCCATGAGCTGGACCTGCCCCTGTCGTCCGTGCGGATGCAGATGGGCGACACCGCGTCTGCCCCCATCAGCGGCGGCAACTGGGGCTCCAGGGGCACGGGGGTGGCCGGTGAGGCGGCCTTGCAGGCCGCACGCGCCCTCAAGGAAGAGGTGATCCGCTGCGCCAGCGTGCTGTGGGAGCTTCCCGCCGAGCAGCTGCAGCTTCAAGGTGCGCAGCTGGTGGACGGGCGCAGCGCTCAGGCCGTCGGCTCGCTGGCCGAGCTGTGCCACGCCGCTTATGTGCGGCCTGACTTTTTCAAGTCGGGTCCCGTGCCGCAGCTGGCCGTCACCCGCTTTTATGCCCAGCGTGATTACGACGGCGGCATCTACACCAACGGGGTGCAGGCCAGCCTGGTCGAGGTGGATGTCCGCACTGGGCGCGTGAACTTGCTCAAGCATTGGATCGTGGACGACTGCGGCGTGGTCATCAACCCGGCCATGGCCGACGAGCAGCTGCGTGGTGCGGTGGTGCAGGGCATTGGCCAGGCGCTTTATGAGGGTTGCCTCTACGACGAGGCCGGCCAGCTGATGAACGCGACCATGGCTGAGTACCTGACCCCCATGGCTGGTGAAATGCCCGACATCTGCGTCGGGCACGTGGTCACGCCGACCCGTTCATCGGCCTTGGGCGCCAAGGGCGTGGCCGAAGCCGGCTTGACCGGCGCTATTGCGGCGGTCGTCAATGCGGTCAACGATGCGCTGTCACCGCTCGATGCCCTGGTGACAGACTTGCCCATCACCCCTGACCGCATCTTTAAGGCGATGCGCGCCATTGACTGATTTTTCACAGGAGGACCTATGAGCTTGATCAACATCCGCAAGAAAATTCTCAATGTTGAGACTACGTACCACGAAGGCGGCACTGTCGCGCCGGTGCCCTTGAAGATTGGCGTCATTGCCGTCGTCGTTAACAACCCCTTTGCGGGACGCTTTGCCGATGCCGGCGAGCTGGCAGAGTTCGTCAAGCAAGCCCGCGGCATGGCCAACGAGCTGGTGCCCGAGCTGGTGGCGGCTCTGGGCGGCGCGGACAAGATCGAAACCTACGGCAAAGCCGCGCTGGTGGGCGTCAATGGTGAGCTGGAGCACGGCGCCATTTGGCACGAGGCGGGCGGTTGGGCCATGCGGGCTGTCCTGACCATGGCCAAGGCCATTGTTCCGGCCAACAAGTTTGTGGGCTCGGCGGGCAGCCGCCTTCACATACCGCTTCACCACATTGAGGCCTGCTACATCCGCAGCCATTTCAATACCGCTGAAGTGAGTGTGTCCGACTCCCCCCGTCCGAACGAAGTGATGTATGCCTTGGCCATGTCCACCGGCCCACGCGTGCATGAGCGTCTGGGCGGTCTGCGGGTGGAGCAGATTTCGGTGGGCGATGGCCAGCGCTGAAGCCATGCGCATCCTGATTTATGGCGCAGGCGCCATTGGCAGCGACCTGGGCGCCCTCTTGACCGCCAGCGGCGAGAACGTGACCTTGCTCGCCCGTGGCGCTCAGCTGGCGGCCCTGCAGTCGGCCGGGGTGACGGTCGAGCAAAAGGGTCAGCCTGCGCAGCATGTGGCCGTCAAGGCGGCGCCCGCAGAAGAATGCCTAGGTCCCTACGACCTGATCTTCGTGACGCTCAAGTCGACGCAGCTGGAGGCTGCGGCGGCTGACATCGTCTCGCGGCTCGCCCCCGACGGGGCCATGGTGATGATTCAGAACGGCCTGCCCTGGTGGTACTTTGAGGGCATCAACTCGCCCTTTGCAGGTGCCCCACTGCCTTGTCTCGATCCGAACGGGGTGTTGCGGCGTCTGGTTCCGCTGGCGCGTGTCATTGGTGCCGTCATTTACAGGCCGGTCACCCAAACGGCTCCGGGCAAGATTTTCCTGCCTCAGATCATGCCGCCACGGCTCTTGATCGGCGAGGTGGATAACCGCCTGTCGGACAGGCTGCAAACCATTGCCGACCTGGTGAGCCGCGCGGGCTTGCCGACGGAACCTACGGCGGACATTCGGCAGGCCAAGTGGCAAAAGCTGATGATGAACCTGATCTGGAATCCGCTGTGCTCGGTGACCCAGTCTCCTCCAGGCCACATCGTCGCCAGCCCGCTGGCGGCCGACATGGTGCGTCTGATGCTCGGGGAGGGCAGTGCCGTGGCCCGCAGCGTGGGTGTGGAGATTCAAGCCGATCCCGACACGGAGCTCGAACGCATCCGCGAGAACTTCACGCAGCAGCCCTCCATGCTTCAGGATATCCGTGCGGGCCGCCCCATCGAGAGCGACGCCATTGTCAATGCGGTGGTCGACATGGCGCGTCTGACGGGTGTGCCCGTGCCCACTTTGAAATCAGTGGCGGCTTTGCTGGACGTGCTCAACCAGGCGGTGATTCGCCAGGGCCAGGGCATTGGATTTCAGACCAAGACCTGAGGACAGGCGCCAGTTGGAGCGGGCGATGGGAATCGAACCCACGTCTTGAGCTTGGGAAGCTCAGGTCCTGCCATTGAACGACGCCCGCAGGAGAACCTATTTTAGGGGGGCGTGCCAGCGTCTGCGGAACAAGCTCGGCTTTGTTCCTACAATGGAAACGATGTTCTTTCACGCCGCCCCCAAGGCCCGCCGCCCTCCGCCTTGGTGGTTCCTGGTCTTGCTGGCGGCGTATGCGGTACTGGAGCTGTCTTTCAATCACCACCTGGTGCAGGTGAGCTCGGGCAGCACCTTTGATCTCGCGAGCATGGAGGACCTGGAATTCTGGTCCCGCCTGATTTCCGGCCTGGGCTTGGCCTTCTGGTTGCTCCGCCTGCTGATGCGGCGCATGTCTTCGGCCTGGCTGGCGGGCCTCCTGAGCGTGCTGGTGGGCGTGAGCTTCATGTGGCAGTTCCAGCGCTGGCTGGTGGACACCATCGTGGCCCATGCCAGCGAGATCGACAAGCGCATGAGCCTGTATGCCCAGCAACTGGGCCCCGAGACCATGGCTGGCCGGGTGAAGTTGCGGGGGCTGTCCCTGGTGCAGCCCGAGCGATTGACCGAGGCAAGCCGGCCTGCCTGGCAGGCGCTCTTGCCGGCCATTACCCTGGGGCTCAAGCCCGAAGACCTGGAGCCTGTGGATGCCGCCGCACGCAAGCGCAAGACGCAGGCGGGCCTGGCGCTCACCCAGGCTCTGCCGGCGCAACTGCTTGACGATGCTTACCGCCGCACGGTGATGGTGCCCATCGCCCTGGGCGTGTCCTTGCTGTTTGGTCTGGCCAACCTGTGTCTCTTGCTGAGCTTGCTGCTCCAGCGCAGCGCAGGGCCTGCGGCGCCGGCCTGGCGGCAGCCGCTGGTGTTCCTGCTGATCTGGCTGGCCTTGCTGGCCTGGAGCTTGGGCTGGCGGGCCGACGAGGTGCAGACCGCCGGCTACCGCCAGGTGGCCCGGCCGGCCCTCTGGGTCGAGCAGCCGATGCTCTGGCCTTTTGTAGAGTTGAGCCTGCGCGCCGAGCCGGCTTGGTATGCGCCCACGCGCTGGATGCACCAGAGCCTCTTGGGCGGCTATGGCTTCAAGAGGCTACCCCTGCCGGGCGATCCGTCCTGAAGCCCGCTCGCCTTACTTGAGCACGTCGCCCAGGCAGAGGTACTTCATCTCGAGGTACTCGTCCATGCCGTGGTGCGAGCCTTCCCGGCCCAGCCCCGACTGCTTGACGCCGCCGAAGGGCACATGCTCGGTGGCCAGGATGCCCACGTTGATGCCCACCATGCCGTACTCCAGGGCTTCGCTCACGCGGAAGATGCGGCCCACGTCGCGGCTGTAGAAGTAGCTGGCCAGGCCGAACTCGGTGGCATTGGCCGCATCAATCGCTTCCTGCTCGGTCTTGAACTTGAAGATGGGGGCCAGCGGCCCGAAGGTTTCCTCACGGGCGCACAGCATGTCGGCCGTGGCGCCGGCCACCACGGTGGGCTCGAAGAACTGGCCTTG
>CANGYC010000245.1 GCA_947457975.1 Comamonadaceae bacterium
CATTTCGACGAGATGCACGACGGCAGCGAGCGGGTGCGCCAGCACTACCAGGGCTACCAGCGTTGGTTGTCCAGGCAGGCGGAGCAGGCCATGCAGGCCCGCCGTGAGGAGGCCGAGATGATCTTTCGCCGTGTGGGCATCACCTTTGCCGTGTACGGCGCCAAGGACGAAGAGGGCGCTGGCACGGAGCGGCTCATCCCCTTCGACCTCATTCCCCGCATCATTCCTGCCCATGAGTGGCGCGCCATGGAGGCGGGGCTGGTGCAGCGTGTCACCGCGCTCAACCGTTTCATCCACGACGTCTACCACGACCAGGACATCCTGCGCGCCGGCGTGATCCCGGCCGAGCAGGTTTTAAGGAATGCACAGTTCCGCCCCGAGATGGCAGGCGTGAACGTGCCTGGCGACATTTATTCGCACATCAGCGGCATCGACATCGTGCGCGCGCCCAATGCGCAAGGCGAGGGCGAGTACTACGTGCTGGAGGACAACCTGCGCGTGCCCTCGGGCGTGAGCTACATGCTGGAGGACCGCAAGATGATGATGCGGCTTTTCCCTGAACTCTTTGCCGAGAACCGCGTGGCCCCCGTGGCCCACTACCCCGACCTGCTGCTCGAAACCCTGAGGGCCATGGCCCCAGCGGGCCTGAGCGAGCCCACCGTGGTGGTGCTGACCCCGGGTATGTACAACTCAGCCTACTTCGAGCACGCCTTCCTGGCGCAGCAGATGGGTGTGGAACTGGTCGAGGGCCAGGACCTCTTCATGGAGGACGACTTCATCTACATGCGCACGACGCGGGGTCGGCGCCGGATCGACGTGATCTACCGCCGCGTGGACGACGACTTTCTCGACCCCGCGGTGTTCCGCTCCCACTCCACCCTGGGGTGCGCGGGTCTGCTCCAGGCCTACCGCGCGGGCAACGTGGCAGTGTGCAACGCCATCGGCACCGGGGTGGCGGACGATAAGTCCATCTACCCCTATGTGCCCAAGATGATCGAGTTCTACCTGGGGGAAAAGCCCATCCTCAAGAACGTACCGACCTACCAGTGCCGCGACAAGGAAGACCTGCAGTACACCCTGGCCCACCTCAAGGACCTGGTGGTCAAGGAGGTGCACGGGGCAGGGGGCTACGGCATGCTGGTGGGGCCGGCGGCCACCCAGGCCGAGATCGAGGATTTCCGACGGGCCCTGCTGGCCAACCCGTCGGGCTACATCGCCCAGCCCACGCTCAGCCTGTCCACCTGCCCGACCTATGTGCACAGCGGCATCGCGCCGCGCCACATCGACCTGCGGCCTTTCGTGCTCTCAGGCAAGGAGGTGCAGATGGTGCCTGGCGGTCTGACCCGCGTGGCCCTGAAGGAGGGCTCGCTGGTGGTGAATTCCTCTCAGGGCGGCGGCACCAAGGACACCTGGATCCTCGAGGCCGACAGCCCCGAGCTTGCCGCGCCGCGTGCGGCTCCGAAGGCCCTCAAACGCGATGCCGACCTGCTCAAGGCCCTGGCCGGCGGCGTGCGTTGAACGCCCGCTGCGCCGCCCCACGACATGCGACATTGCCGAAAGACCTGAATGCTCTCCAGGACCGCTGACCACCTTTTCTGGATGTCCCGCTACACCGAGCGCGCCGAGAACACGGCGCGCATGCTGGATGTCAACTACCAGACCTCTTTGCTGCCCCAGTCGGCCTCGGCGGCGCAGGCGGGCTGGCAGGGCTTGTTGTCCATCAGCGAACTCAAGCCCTTCTATGCGGCCCGGCATGGCGATGACGTGACGCCGCGCGCCGTGATGGATTTCATGGTCAAGGACGAGCAGAACCCCTCGTCCATCGTCTCCTGCCTGCGCGCGGCCCGCGAGAATGCCCGCGCCGTGCGCGGCTCGCTCACCACCGAGGTGTGGGAAACCCAGAACCAGACCTACCTGGAGCTCATGCGCATGCTCAAGGGCGGCGCCTTGGAGGGTGATCCGGCCACCTTTTTCGAGTGGGTGAAGTTTCGCTCGCACCTCTCACGCGGGGTGACCCTGGGCACCATGCTGCAGGACGAGGCGCTGAACTTCCTGCGCATGGGCACCTTCCTGGAGCGTGCCGACAACACGGCGCGGCTGATCGATGTGAAGTTCCATGCGGCCGAGTCAGATTTTCTCGGCAGCGAGAAGGAGCAGGAGTACGACTTCTACCATTGGAGCGCGATTCTGCGAAGCGTCTCGGCCTTCGAGGTTTACCGCAAGGTTTACCGCGACGTGATCCGGCCCGAACGCGTGGCCGAACTGCTGATCCTGCGCCCCGACATGCCGCGTTCGCTGCTGGGCTGCATGAACGAGGTGATGACCAACCTGGCCATGGTGACCAGCAGCCCGGCCAGCGAGTCCAAGCGGCGCGCTGGCAAGCTTCGCGCTGACCTGCAGTTCGCCCGCATCGACGAGATCCTGGCCACCGGCCTGCACGCATTTCTGACGCAGTTTCTGGACCGCGTCAATGAAATCGGCGCCCACATCAGCCGGGAATTTCTCATCCCGGCTTGAATGTGGGCGCCGAGGCTTGGTTCAGCGCTTGCGGCTGGCTTCCTCGTGGTAGCTGGTGTCCACGTAGGCCTGGACAGGCTGCAGCTTCTTGGTGGGCTTGCCGTATTTTTCGCGCAGCGAGACGGCCGTCTCCACGCCCTTGATCATGAGAGAGGCATCACGGGTGAAGCCGCTCTTCGGGTCAAGCAAGATGCCATAAGACGTTTCAGCGCTCTGGCGGGTGGCGCCGTTGACGTTCTTCATGAAGATGGCCAGGGCCTCTTCCTTGTTGCGGGGGTCGTACATCCAGTCCAGCGCATCGCGCCAGGCGCGGATGTAGCCTACTGACGCTGCCCGGTTGCTCTTGGCCCAGGTCTCGCGCACGCCGGCCACCAGGCCCTGGTACTCGCCCAGGGCGGCGGAGGCGTCACCCAGGATGTTGGCACCGCGCTCCTTGGCCAGCACGTCGAAGGGGGCAATCAGCATGGTGGCGGCATGCTTGCCGGCCACCAGGTCGTTGTAGCGCGCGAGCACGCCGCCCGCTTGAACGGTGGTGTAGTCGCGGTTAAGAATCAGGCCGTTGCGTTCCATCACTTCCAGCAGCACGAAGGCGTAGCCGGTGGTCAACGCGTCCACCGACAGTTCCTGGCCCTTGAGCTGGGCGAAGCTGGTCACGCCTGTGCGGGCACCCACGCGCAGGAAACCATTGTCGGAGCCCATGATGGCGATCAGGCCGCTGCCGTCCACGGGGGCGGCGCCCTGGCCTTCGCGGTAGGCCAGCAGGTTGTCGATGGCGGTCATGGCGATCTCGAACTGGCCGTTGATCAGGCCCACGAGCTGTTCGCGTGAATTCGGGGTGTTGATGGTCCTGATTTCAAGGCCCTGCTTGGCAAAAAAGCCTTTGTCCTGGGCCACCCAGATCGGCCAGTTGAAGCCGCCAGGAAAGATATTGACGCGAAGAACCTGGGGCGGGGCCGTCTGGGCCATGCTGGAGGTGGGCAGGGCGGCACCGGCGGCCATCAGGCCGGCGGTGGCCACGGACAGGACGAGCTTGAGCATCTTCATGGGGTCTCCTAAGGGTCGTTTTTCATGGATCGCGGACCAAGCCGCACCAGTCGGCAGGTTGTCACCGGGGTCCCACTTGCGCAAGAGGGAGGGTCTCAGGAAAGGCCTCGCGCAGTGGAAAACACATTTCCGGCCGGCCGGCTTGATGTTGCCCGGACTGAGGATCCACGCCTTCAGCGGCCAAGTGCCGTGCCCAGGCCTGAGCGGCGGCGGCTGATTTCCTGGCCCAGGTCGATCACCGCCATGGCGTAATAGCTGCTCCAGTTGTAGCGGGTGATGGCGTAGAAGTTCTCGGTGCCAGCCACGTAGCTGGGCTCTTCGCCCCCATTGAGCAGTTCAATCAGGGCCAGTGGCCCGGTGTGCGCCAGCGCGGCGCCCTCCAGTACCGCACCTTTGGCGGTAAAGCTGGCCACGCTGAAGGTGGGCAGGATGTC
>CANGYC010000246.1 GCA_947457975.1 Comamonadaceae bacterium
ATAGCCTACCAGATGGTGACCCTGGACTCAGGACGCACCCGGGTGGATGTGGACATGCTCTACACCTTGCAGGGCCCGCTGGCGCAGTTTTCCAGGTCAGGGCTGGTCAAGGATTTTGTGCGGCGCCTGGTGGCCGATTTCGGCCTGCAGGTCCAGGCCCGCTTGGGTGGCGCCAGCGATGCGGCAGCAGCGGCGCCTGCGGCCGTCCAGCCCTTGCGCTCCTTGCTGGCCCTGCTGTGGGAGCGCGTGCGACGCAGCTTCATGGGCGGTCGCTGAATGGAATTCATCCCCTGGAAACCCATCGTTGACACTTCAAAAAAACCATCAGTACGCAAGCGTAATTTGAGCCAGTAAGTCCACTTTTTTCGAGCGAGTAAGTCCACTTTTTTATGAGGAGTGATCATGGAGAGACGTAAATTTCTGAGTTCAGCCGCAGCGGCGGGATCAGTGGCTGCGGCCGCATTGCCAGCCAAGGCGCAGGGCACCCCGGGGGTCAAGTGGCGCATGTCCACCAGCTGGCCTAAAAGCCTGGACACCATCTATGGCTCAGCCGACCAGCTGTGCAAGCGCGTCGGTGAGCTCACCGAAGGCAGGTTCACCATCCAGTGCTTTGCCGGCGGCGAGGTCGTTCCCCCCGCCCAAAACCTGGAGGCGGTCAGCAACGGCACCGTGGAGGTCAACCACGTGCTGGCATCGGGCTTTTTTGGCAAGAACTCGGCCCTGGCTTTTGACACCGGTCTGCCCTTCGGTTTGAACGCACGCCAGCACAATGCCTGGATGCAGTTTGGTGGCGGCATGACGCAGCTGCGCGAGGTCTATCGCAAGATGGGCATCGTCAATTTCGTCTGCGGCAATGTGGGCGCGCAGATGGGCGGCTGGTACCGCAAGCAGATCAAGTCGGTTGCTGACCTCAAGGGCTTGAAGATGCGCATCGGCGGCGTCGGCGGCATGGTCATCTCCAAGCTCGGTGCGGTGCCGCAGCAAATCCCGGCAGCCGACATTTACCCGGCGCTGGAAAAAGGCACCATCGATGCGGCCGAGTGGATTGGCCCTTACGACGATGCCAAGCTGGGCCTGAACAAGGTCGCCCCCTACTACTATTCGCCGGGCTGGTGGGAAGGCAGTGCCTCGATCACTGCCATGGTCAACGCCAAAGCCTGGGAGGCCTTGCCACCAACGTTCAAAGCGGCCTTTGAATGCGCCTGCAATGAGCAGACCATGAAGATGATCGCCGACTACGACAACCGTAACCCGGAGGCGATGAAAAGGCTGATCGGCGGCGGCGCCAAGCTGTCGTACTTTCCCAAGGCGGTCATGGAGGCGGCCTACAAGGCATCCAACGAGGTCAATGACGCCTTGGCCGAAGCCAATCCGGAGTTCAAGACCATCCTGCCCGGCTGGCTCAGGTATCGGCGGGACCAGGCCAGCTGGTTCCGTGTGGTCGAGGCCGAGCTCGACAACTTCACCTTCACCAACGTGACCAAGTGATAGCTCGCTGGGAGGCCAAGCCTCCCAGTGAGTCTGCAGGCAGAACATGATCTCGCCGGAAAAATCGACGACCCCTACCGCACCCCTGCCCCTTTGGATTCGCGTTATCGACGCGACCTCTGATGGCTTTGCCGTGATCGCCAAGTACGCGCTACTGCTGTCGTGCGTGATCAGTGGTGCGAATGCGCTGGTGCGCTTTTTTCTGGACGTCAGCTCCAACGGATGGCTGGAGATCCAGTGGTATCTGTTCGGCGCCGGGGTGATGTTGGGGGCGGCGCAGGTACTCAGACTCAATGAGCATGTGCGGGTCGATTTGTTCTACGGCCGCTGGCAGCCGCGGACGCAGGGCTGGCTCGACCTGTTCGGCTTTTTGCTTTTTCTGCTTCCGGTGATGGTCCTGATGACTTACCTGTCCTGGCCGATCATGGTGGAGATGTTCGTCTCGGGGGAGACCTCACCCAACGCTGGCGGTCTGATCCGCTGGCCGGCGATGAGCTTGCTTCCCTTGGGCTTTGCGTTGCTGGTCTTGCAGGGCTTGAGCGAGCTGGGCAAGCGGGTGCTCTGGCTGCGCGGAAGCATCGAGTTGACGATGCATTACGAAAAGCCGCTGCAATGAGTGCCGATCTTTTTCCGCCGCTGATGTTTGCCGGCCTGATCGGGATTTTGCTGCTGGGTTTTCCGGTCGCCTTTTCCCTGGCTGCGCTGGGCGTGGCCTGCGGTCTGGTGGCCATTGCCCTGGACCTGTTTCCCGCTGGCTTTCTGTCGGCGCTGCCACTGAATGTTTTTGGCATCCTGTCCAACGAATTGCTGTTGGCCATCCCATTTTTTACCCTCATGGGATGCATCCTGGAGCGCTGCGGCCTGGCCGAGGACATGCTTGACTCCATGGGGCAGCTGTTCGGACCGATCCGCGGTGGGCTGGGATATTCGGTCATCATCGTCGGGTTCATTCTGGGCGCAATCACCGGCACCGTGGCCGGGCAGGTGATTGCCATGGCCATGATCTCCTTGCCGGTGATGATGCGCTATGGCTACAACATGCGCTATGCCACCGGCGTGCTGGCGGCTTCGGGCACCATCACCCAACTGGTGCCGCCCTCTCTGGCGCTGATCGTGCCCGCCGACCAACTCGGCCGCTCGGTGGGCGACATGTACAAAGGCGCCTGGGGGCCGGCCATCATTCAGGTGCTGCTGTTTGCGCTCTACACCTTTGTGCTCAGCCGGGTGAGGCCGCAAGATGTTCCAAGCCTGCCAAAGGAAGCGCGCACGCTGCACGGCTGGGCCCTGTGGGCCAAGTGCCTGCGCGGCATCATTCCCTCGGCCCTGCTGATTTTTGCGGTGCTCGGGAGCATGGGCGGCCTGCCCGGCATCGACACGGCGGTAGCCACGCCCACCGAGGCCGGTGCGATGGGTGCGCTTGGCGCCATTGCCCTGGCGGCCATGCAAAGGCGCTTGAGTTGGGCCCTGCTGAAGTCGGCCACGACCGCCACCATGCGCATGACCGCCATGGTGGTCTTCATCCTGATTGGCGCGCGCGCGTTTTCCCTGGTTTTCCAGGGGATAGGCGGAGGCCTGTGGATCGAGCATCTGATGAGCAGCCTGCCGGGCGGGCAAATCGGCTTTCTCATCGTGGTCAATATCTTTATCTTCATATTGGCCTTCTTCCTCGACTTCTTTGAGATTGCTTTCATCGTCCTGCCGCTGCTGGCGCCGGTGGCCCATAAGCTGGGTATCGATTTGGTGTGGTTCGGGGTACTGATCGCAGTCAATATGCAGACCAGCTTCATGCATCCGCCTTTTGGTTTTTCGCTGTTTTATCTGCGCGGCATCTCGGACACTCTGTTCAAGGAAGGCAAAATCGAACGCAAGGTGCAGTCCAAGGACCTGTACCTGGGGGCCATCCCCTGGGTGGTGATGCAGCTGATCTTGGTGGCGATCGTGATCTTCGTGCCGCAGACGGTGACCGCTTTCCTGGACAAGGAAGTCGTGGTGGACACCGACAAGGTCGAGATCAACTTCCAAAGCTCAGGTGGCCGCGAGGAAAACGCCTCGGACAACGACCCTTCCCGGCTGTTCCGCACGGACCCCAAGGACGATAAGTAAGGCCTGCGGCCTATCATGGCGCCCGGCGCATTGGCCATGCTGGGCGAGTCCCATCGGGGTCTGATGACTACGCGAGATCTGACATGAAGATGGAAGGCATTTCATTTGGGACGACGGACTGGTCTGCCGTGCCCTGGTCGGTACATCCAGGCGAGACAGGAAGACTTCTGTTTTCGCCCGGCGATAGCCACCGCGGTTGAAGCCCCCCCCCGAATCATCTGCTGACCAAAACCCTTGATTCATCACCGGTGAGTTGTGGCACTTGAGTTCGGTTGAGTGACATGGCTTTTTTGCCCACGTACTCTTTCAGGTACGACTGCATTTCTGCCATCGTGATGTTGCCGTCCTTGTTCTCATCGGCCTCGCCCTCCA
>CANGYC010000247.1 GCA_947457975.1 Comamonadaceae bacterium
ATGCTCCTGGGCTTCTTGTTCACGCTGCTGCAGCATCAGGGTGTGCAACACGGGGAGCAAGAAGGCGGCGGTCTTGCCGCTGCCGGTCTGGCTCGAGACCATCAGGTCCGTGAAACCAGCGGTCTCGCCGCCCAGGGCCTGCATGGCGCGGGGGATGGCCGCTTGCTGCACGGAAGTCGGTTGGGTGAAACCGAGCGAGGCCACGGCCTGCAGCAACTCAGGTGCCAGGCCCAGCAGCTCAAAGCCGTTGGGGGCAGCAGGCTCGGTGGAGGGGGTGTCGTGGGAAGGGGTCTCGTCCAGGGACAAGTCGGCGGCAGGCGTGAAGTCGTCACGCGCCTCAAAGGCATCAGTCATGTTCAGTTCTCACAGTGCAGCCGCTCGCCGGGCTTGTGACCCGGGCGAACAGCTCAACACCTTCGCGCTGCGAAGGTCTCGTTTGTGGTTAAAAAAACATCAACCATCAAACGAATAAGCGGCCTGGTGGCCGCCTTGGACGCCGTCAAGGTGAGCGTCCGCAAGTGTGAGGCAGATGTACAAAGCGCCCCGGGGTGCCGGAGCGCAGCCACAGATTATGGCACGAAGCTCGGGTTTTCACCAAGTCGTGCAGGCCAGGACCCCATCACAAGCCCTGGAACGGGGCTCAGTCTCTGGCCCGCCCGCCCCGGCCAAGGGGCCGCCTTCCTAGAATCCGCCGACCATGAGTTACCGCGTCGTCTGGTTCAAGCGGGACCTGCGCTGGCACGACCACGCCGCCCTGGCCCAGGCTGCACAAGGCGGCCCGGTGCTGTGCCTCTACATCCTCGAGCCCTCCCTGTGGCGCCAGCCGGATGCCGCGCTGCAGCACCTGGCCTTCATCCGCGAGAGCCTGCGCGAGCTTCACCGCGCCCTGAGGCACCAGGGAGGTGGCGTGCATTTGCTGGTGGGGGAGGCGCCCGAGGTTTTGGCGCGCCTGCATGCAGCCGCGCCGTTTGCAGAACTGCACTCCCACGAGGAAACAGGCAACGCCCCCAGCTATGAGCGCGACAAGGCCGTGGCCCGCTGGTGCCGAGCCCAGGGCGTGCGCTGGGTTGAACACCGGCAATTCGGCGTGGTGCGGGGCCTGAAAGACCGCAACCGGTGGGCCGGGCAATGGGAGGCGCAGATGGCCGTGCCCCAGCGCCTGCTGCAGCCTCTGGCCTTCGCCACAGCCCCCTGCCCCGCCGACCCTTGGCCTGCAGCCGCCTCGCTGGGCCTGAATGAATACGATCCACCGGCACGCCAGCGTGGCGGCCGTCCACTGGGCCTGGCTGTGCTGGACGAGTTCCTCCAAGAGCGCAGCGGGCAGTACCGCGGCGGCATCTCCTCGCCGCTGTCCGCCCCCACGGCCTGCTCGCGGCTGTCGCCCTACCTGAGCTGGGGGTGCCTGAGCCTGCGGGAGGTGGTGCAGGCCACACAGGAGACGCTGCTGGGCATCGAGGGCCAGGACCCAGGCGATCGCAGGCGGCAGCAGGGCCTGCAGGCCTTTTTAAGCCGCCTGCACTGGCACTGCCACTTCATCCAGAAGCTCGAGAGCGAGCCGGAGATCGAGTGGCGCAACATGCACCGCGGCTACGACGGCCTGCGCGAAGCCTCGTTTCACAGCGCGCACTTCGAGGCGCTGCAGGCCGGCCGCACCGGCTGGCCCCTGGTCGATGCCTGCGTGGCCATGCTGCGCCACACCGGCTGGCTGAACTTTCGCATGCGGGCCATGCTGGTGTCGGTAGCGGCGTACCCGCTGTGGCTGCACTGGCGCCCAGTGGGGCAGTGGCTGGCCACGCAGTTCCTGGACTACGAGCCCGGCATCCACTGGAGCCAGATGCAGATGCAATCAGGCACCACCGGGATCAACCTCACACGGGTGTACAACCCCATCAAGCAGGCCCGTGAGCATGATCCGCAGGGCCGCTTTGTGCGGCACTGGCTGCCGGCCCTGCGCCGCGTGCCCGATGCCTGGCTGTTCGAGCCCTGGCGCATGCCCGCTGAGCTGCAGGCGCGCTGCGGCGTGAAGGTGGGCGTGGACATTGCCGAGCCCCTGGTCGAGCTGTCTGCGGCCACGCGCCAGGCCAAGGCGGACCTGCATGCGCGCCGCCAGCTCAGCCAGGTGCGCGCCGGTGTGGCCGAGGTGATTGAACGCCACGCCTCGCGGGCCAACCGGCACATGGTGTCAGACCGCGAGCCACGGCCCCGCCGTCAGCAGGCAGCGCCACCGGCCCAGCTGGGCCTCTCATTCTCAGCAGACTGAGCGGCTGAGCCTGCGGCCCCAGGCCCGCGCGTTGGAGACACCCCCCCGGGAATCTACCCATGCGCCAAGGCGGCACGCTTCCTAGCATGGCCCGGCGCCACCGGCCCGGGCGGGCGGCGTGCCACTGGCCTGAGCCAGCGGCCCCCATCCCGGCAGACACAACTCGAGGAGACAAGGTGAGTATTTTCAAAAAGCACATGGCACGGGCAGCCGCTCTGGCGATTTCGGCATTCAGCCTGCTGACGGCCCCCGCAGTTCAGGCCCAGGCCTATCCCAGCAAGCCCATCCGCATGGTGGTGCCCTTCCCCGCCGGTGGCACCACCGACGTGGTGGCGCGCCTGGTGGCCCAGCGCATGAGCGAGTCCATGGGCCAGCCGGTGCTGGTGGAAAACCGGGCGGGTGCGGGCGGTGCGATTGGCGCTGACCTCGTGGCCAAGGCCGCGCCGGACGGCTACACCATCCTCATGCACAACCTGACCTTCCCGCTGTCGTCGGTGGCGCAGGTGCTGAGCAACCGCTCGCCCTTCAACCCCGACACCGACCTGGTGGGCGTGTCGATTGCGGTCTACGTGCCCTTCGTGCTCACGGCCAACCCCTCGGTGCCGGTCAAAGACCTGCGTGAGCTGGCCAACCTGCTGCGCAGCAACCGCAGCCTGAAATACAACTACGGCTCCACCGGCCCAGGCTCGGCCATGCACGTGCTGGGCGAGGCCTTCAAGCGCGAGGCCAAGGTCGAGATGGAGCACATCGCCTTCCGCGGCGCCGCGCCCCTGAAGCAGGAACTGCTGGCCGGGCGCCTCCAAATCGGCGGAGACCAGCTCTCCACTTCGCTGGCCGAAATCAAGGCCGGCACCCTCAAGGCGATTGCCACCACTGCCTCCAAGCGCATCCCGGGCCTGCCGGACGTGCCCACCGTCAAGGAACTGGGCTTTCCCAACATGGAACTCGAAGGCTGGAACGGCGTGTTCGCGCCGGCCCGCACGCCCCGCGAGATCATCGACCGCCTGCAGCGCGAGGTGGCCGCGGCCGTGAAGCACCCTGAAGTGTCCAAGCGCCTGGCCGACATGGGCGCTGAAGCCGTGGGCTCGAGCGCAGCCGAGCAAGACGCGATCTTCAAGCGGCAGATGGATCAGTTCCGGCCGGTCATCCGGGAGATGAAAATCGTCGACTGAAGACCGCACCGCCTGCAGGACCACCCCATGAGCATCTACGACCAGCACCTCGACAAGAACCCCGCCAACCACGTGCCGCTGTCGCCCGTGAGCTTTGTGGAGCGCAGCGCCGAGGTGTTCGGGGACCTGCCGGCCGTGGTGCATGGCCGCCGCCGCTACACCTGGGCGCAGACGCGTGAGCGCTCGGCCCGCCTGGCGGCGGCCTTGCGCAGCCTGGGCGTGGGCCGGGGCGACACGGTGAGCGTGATGCTGCCCAACACGCCCGAAATGGTGGAGGCGCACTATGCCGTGCCGGCGTTGGGTGCGGTGCTCAACACGCTCAACACGCGGCTGGACGCCGCCCTGCTGGCCTGGCAGATGAACCACTGCGAGGCGCGGGTGCTGCTCACTGACCGCGAGTTCGCACCGCTGATGGCCCAGGCGCTGGCCCTGCTGAAGTCGACGCATGGCCGCGAGGTGGTGGTGATCGACGTGTGCGACAGCGAATACGAAGGCGCGGGTGAACGCCTTGGTCCGCTGGACTACGAA
>CANGYC010000248.1 GCA_947457975.1 Comamonadaceae bacterium
AGCCTGCTGGTGCGCCACAACCTGCTGCGCCAGTCCAACAGCCTGGAAGGCATCGAGGTGGTGCTGGCCCATCCGCAGGCGCTGGCGCAATGCCAGGGCTGGCTCAGCGTGCACCTGCCGCATGCCGAACGCCGCGCCGTGGCCAGCAACGCCGAAGGCGCGCGCCTGGCCGCCTCCAACCCGGCGTGGGCCGGCATTGCCAGCGAACGGGCTGCGTCCCAGCTCGGCTTGCACTTGGTGCACCACGCCATCCAGGACGAGGCCTACAACCGCACGCGCTTTGCCGTCATCTGCCTGCCGCAGACCCTGGCCACGCCCCCGGCCTCCAGCCGGGACTGCACCAGCCTGGTGGTGTCCGTTCCCAACCGGCCGGGCGCCGTGCACGACCTGCTGGTGCCCCTCAAAGAAAACGGCGTGTCCATGACCCGCTTCGAGTCGCGGCCGGCCAAGTCGGGCCAGTGGGAGTACTACTTCTACATCGACCTCGAAGGCCACATCTCCCAGCCCCACGTGGCCGCCGCCCTGAAAGACCTGCAGCAGCTGTGCGCCTTCTACAAGGTGCTGGGCTCCTACCCCGTTTCAGAATGAGCTCACCGGTGTACGAACATCTGGCGCTGATCGGCTGCGGCCTGATGGGCGGCTCCTTCGCGCTGGCCGCCAAACAGGCCGGCCTGGTCAAGAGCGTGGGCGGCTACAGCCGCTCCATCGGCAGTGCGCGCCGCGCGCTCGAACTCGGCATTGTGGACAGCGTGGCCGAGACCGCCGAGCAGTGCGTGCAGGGTGCCGACCTGGTGCTGCTCGCGGTGCCCGTGGGCGCCACGCAAGCCACGCTGCAGAGCCTGCTACCCAGCCTGGCGTCGCACGCCCTGGTGATGGACGTGGGCTCGACCAAGCAGGACGTGACCCAAGCCGCCCGGGCCGCACTGGGCGAGCGCATCGCTCAGTTCATGCCGGCCCACCCGATCTGCGGCAAGGAAGTGGCTGGCATCGAACATGCCAGCACCTCGCTCTACAAGGGCCAGCAGGTGATCCTGACCCCCCTGGAAGAGCATGGCGCCGGGTTCATCGACCAAGCCACCGAGGTGTGGGCTGCACTGGGTTGCCGCGTGCGCCGCATGGACCCCTGCCTGCACGACCAGAGCCTGGCGGCGGTCAGCCACTTCCCGCACATGCTGGCCTTTGCCTTCATGCAAAGCCTGATGGCGCAGACCGAAGCCGAGCAGTTCCTGGCCGTGGCAGGCCCTGGCTTTCGCGACAGCACCCGCATTGCCGCCGGCGACCCCGAACTCTGGACCGACGTGCTGCTGGCCAATGCGACG
This sequence comes from Comamonadaceae bacterium, assembly GCA_947457975.1. GTDB lineage: Bacteria > Pseudomonadota > Gammaproteobacteria > Burkholderiales > Burkholderiaceae_C > Polaromonas. The sequence continues at coordinate 1,320 of CANGYC010000248.1, forward strand.
GCGGTGATTTCGCAGTCTCAGCGCTTGCACTCGGCGCTGTTCGAACTCGAGTCTTTGCTCCACAGTCAAAACCGCCAGGCGGTACGCGACTTCATCGTCCTCGCCAGCAAGCGCCGTGCGAACTGGCAGATGGGCGCCTCGCCTGCTGGCGACTGAGCCCTGCCCGCACCCCATGTACCAGACCGACTTTCTCGACATCCCGCCGCTGGACAGCGCCCACGGCACGGTGCGCCTGCCGGGCTCCAAGAGCATCTCCAACCGCGTGCTGCTGCTGGCCGCGCTCAGCGAGGGCGAGACCGTGGTGCACGACCTGCTGGCCTCGGACGACACGGCCGTCATGCTGGGCGCCCTCAAGGCCCTGGGCTGCCACATCGAGCAGACCGGTCACACCGCCGTGATCGGCGGGCTGGGCGGCAAGCTCGTCAACCCGAGCGCCAAGCTCTTCCTGGGCAACGCCGGCACCGCCATGCGGCCGCTGACGGCCGCCCTGGCCCTGCTGGGCGGGCAGTTCGAAATGTCGGGCGTGCCCCGCATGCACGAGCGCCCCATTGGTGATTTGGTCGATGCGCTGCGCCAGCTCGGTTGCGCCATCGACTACCTGGGCCAGGAGGGCTACCCGCCGCTGCGGCTCAGGCCCTACGAACAGCTGCGCCTGGACCAGCCCATCCAGGTGCGTGGCGATGTTTCCAGCCAGTTCCTCACGGCCCTGCTCATGGCCCTGCCGCTGGTAGCCACCAAGGACATCCACATCGACGTGGTGGGCGAGCTCATCTCCAAGCCCTACATCGAGATCACTCTGAACCTGCTGGCGCGCTTTGGCATCCAGGTGCAGCGCCAGGGCTGGCAGCGCTTTACCATCCCGGCCGGCAGCCGCTACCAGTCGCCCGGTGAGATTCACGTGGAAGGTGACGCGTCTTCCGCCAGCTACTTCGTGGCCCTCGGTGCGCTGGCCGCGCCCGCCGGCCAGCATATCGAGATCTGGGGCATCGGCAGCGGCTCCATTCAGGGCGATATCCGCTTTGTGGAAGCCGCCCAGCAAATGGGCGCCCGGGTGGAGATGGCCCCCAACCACCTGCGCATCAGCCGCGGCGCCTGGCCGCTCAAGGCCATCGACCTGGACTGCAACCACATCCCCGATGCCGCCATGACCCTGGCCCTGATGGCGCTCTATGCCGAAGGCCCCAGCACGCTGCGCAACATCGCCAGCTGGCGCGTGAAGGAAACCGACCGACTCGCGGCCATGGCCACGGAGCTGCGCAAGCTGGGTGGCACCGTCGAGGAAGGCGCTGACTTCCTGCGCATCAGCCCGCCCGAGGCCTGGAAAAGCGCCTCCATTGCCACCTACGACGACCACCGCATGGCCATGTGCTTTTCGCTGGCCGCCTTCAATCCGGCTCAGCTGCCCGTGCGCATTGAAGAGCCGCACTGCGTGGCCAAGACCTTCCCGGACTATTTCGAGGCCCTGTTTGCGGTGGCGCAGGCCAACCCCCGCCACATCCCGGTGATCTGCGTCGACGGGCCCACGGCCTCCGGCAAAGGCACCCTCGCTGCCCTCACGGCACAAAAGCTGGGCTACCACTACCTGGACTCGGGCGCGCTCTACCGCCTCACGGCCCTGGCAGCCCAGCAGGCTGGCGTGGCCCTGTCCGACGGCCCGGCGGCGGCGGCCATCGCCCGCAGCCTGCCAGCGCGCTTCGAGGGTGATCGGGTGTTCCTTGCCGGCGAGGACGTCTCCGAGGCCATCCGCACCGAATCGGCCGGCATGGCCGCTTCGGCCGTCTCGGTGCACCCCGAGGTGCGCGAGGCCCTGGTGCAGCTGCAGCAGAGCTTTCGGCGGCTGCCGGGCCTGGTGGCTGACGGCCGCGACATGGGCACGGTGATCTTCCCGGACGCCGCGCTCAAGGTCTTCCTCACGGCCAGCGCCGCCAAACGGGCCGAGCGCCGCCATAAGCAGCTGATTTCAAAGGGAATTCCCGCTACAATCAGCGAGATTGAGTCGGACCTTCGGGCCCGGGACGAGCGGGATTCCTCCCGCCAGACCGCCCCCCTGAAGCCGGCCCAAGACGCCCTGCTGCTCGACAACTCCGAGCTGTCGATTGAAAAATCCACAGCCCAGATGCTTTCGTGGTGGCAAGGCAAACGGTCCACCTGAATCCCGTCGCACCGCACGTGCATTGTTCAGGTGGTTGTTGAACCCAACCGCGGCCCTGTCCGCAAACAACGCAATCGCTGTCAGTCTTAGAAACGCCCGCAATGGTGCGGACGTCAACCTGCCTGCGATTTGCAAGGAAACCTCATGTCTGAATCTTTTGCCGCCCTGTTCGAAGAATCGCTCCAACGCTCCGAGATGCGCTCGGGCGAAGTCATCACCGCTGAAGTCGTTCGCATCGATCACAACCACGTGGTGGTCAACGCAGGCCTCAAGTCCGAAGCCTACGTGCCCCTCGAAGAGTTCAAGAACGACCAGGGTGAACTCGAAGTACAGGTCGGCGATTTCGTCTCCGTGGCCATCGACTCGGTCGAAAACGGCTTCGGCGACACCCTGCTGTCGCGTGACAAGGCCAAGCGCCTGGCCTCCTGGATGGCCCTGGAAAAAGCGCTGGAATCCGGCG
>CANGYC010000249.1 GCA_947457975.1 Comamonadaceae bacterium
CGCGTGCAGATCGACACCCAGGGCGCGGTGTCACTGACCGCTTTGACGGCCAGCGGCGCCAACGCCGTGGCCAGCGTCAATGCACGCGGCAACCTGGCTCTGGCCGGCAGCATTAGCAGCAGCGGCAGCCTGAGCCTGAACACGCGTGGCGAGCTGACGCAAAGCGCCAGCAGCACGGTCACCGCCGCAGGCGCGCTGAGCATGAGCAGCGTGCGTGGCAGCATCACGCAAGCCGCAGGCGCGAGCCTGAGCGGCTTGGGCGCGACGCTCGATGCCGGTGCCGGCATGGCGCTGGGCAGCGTCAGTGCGGGGAGCGGTCTGCTGAGCCTCACCACGCGTGCGGGCTCCATCACCGATGCCGACGCCACCGACAACATCGACCTGAGCGGCGGCAGCATCCGGATCAGCGCGAGCGAGTCCATCGGCGAGAACATGCTGGCCGGTGGCCGCGTGGCCGAGGGCGGGGCAGCAGCCAATGCACTGGAGCTGGCCACGGGCTTGCTGTCGGCCGAAGCGGCCGGCACGGTGCGCCTGGCGGCCAGCGGCAGCCTGACGGTGGGCAAGATCGACGGGATCGGCGCCAGCCTGGGCCTGGTCAGCACCGATGGCGGCGATATTGCGCTGGCCGTTGCCGGTGACCGGCTGAGCGTGGCTGCTGGGTCGCAAGTCAGCGCCGTTGCGGGTGGACAAATCAGCCTGAGCGTGGACAACGCGGCCAACACCTCGGTGCTGGCCATCGCAGGCCAGGTGCGTGCCGAAGACGGCGCGCTGAACCTGGTGGCCGATGCCTCGGTCAACTTGGTGGCTGCGGGCACAGCGCCGCTGGCCATGAGCGACAGGCTGCGCACCCTGGGCGATGTGCAGGTTGCGGCCAGCAAGGGCCTGCGCATCGTCGATGGGGCAGACTTGGATGCAGCCGGTACCTTTGGCCGCAGCGATTCGCCGGGCCTGATCCGCATCACGGGCAGCCAGACCATCACCGCCAACCAGCGCCTGGCGCTGCAGCTCAGCGGCGAGGACAACAATCAGAACGACCAGCTGCAAGTCACTGGCACGCTGACCATCGAAGACGGCAGCGCCACGCCAGCGACCGCCGACGGCAGTGTGATCGACATCCAGCTGGCCAAAGACCTGCAGCCGCGCCTGGCGCGCAGTTACGGCCTGATCGAGGCCGGCTCGGTGGTGGGGCGCTTTGGCTCGGGCGCGGGCCTGTTTGGCTACGACGACGGCAGCAGCCTGCTCGAGCTCTCGCCACAGCTCGATGGTGACCTTCAGGTCGGTCTGAGCCTGGAGGTGGTCAAGCGGCCGGCGGCCGACTCGCTGCGCATCACCGCGCACAGCCAGGCCGATGAAGACACCCTGGGCACCTTCTTCAACTCGCCTTACTTCGGCGCGGGCAAGTTCTACAACGCCGGCATGACGGTGCAGGCGGCCGACTTTGTGACGGTCGACGGGCGCTTCACGCTCTCGAGCAGTGTCAGGGAGATCGCCGTCTCCAAGGGCGGTGCGGTCAAGGCCAACAGCTGGATCGTCGGCGGCAATGACCTGCACGCCTTTGTGGGCCTCAACGGGCCCTACCGCCTCGACCGTGACCACGACGGCAGTCTGGTGGGCGAGGTGACCAACCCCAGCGCGGCCGGCTTTGAGCTGGCCGGTCTGGACCTGGGCCTGGCCCTGTTCCAAGACACGGTGCAAGTGGGCTCGCTGCCGGCGCGAACCTGGCTGAGCCTGTCGGCCACCGCGGCCTCGGCCACCGAGCTGGGACTGCCGCTGGTGGACATTCGCGCCGAAGACCTCCAGCTCGAGGTCAATATGGGCAGCGACGGCTCGGTGGTCGACTACACCATTCCGCTCAACATCGCCACCGGCGGCAAGCTGGCCGACGGCGTGACGGCCGAGGTCAAGACGCTGGACTACAAAGGTGCGCAGGGCACGCTGGTGCGCGCCTCGGGCTACCTCGAGATCGAGGTCGACGGCTTCTTCTCGCTGGCGGGCAATCTGGGCTTTGAAAAGGCAACCCGTGCGGTCACGCTGGCCGATGGCACCGAGCTCAACGTCGACACCCTGGCCTTCGGCGGCCAGGACCTGCAGGCTTTTGCAGGTGTCAACGGGCCGTACTGGCGCGACCTGGACGACAACGGCACCTTCACCGAAGCCGAAGCCAACCCCGATTCAGTCGGCCTGGCCATGGGCGGGGTGAACTTTGCCCTGGTGCTGGCCGATGCAGCGCCAGGCGCCGACAGCGGCGCAGGCCTGCAGTGGACGGCGCTCAAGGCCCAGGCCGGCTCGGTGGCCTTTGTGGGCGTGCCCGGCGTGACGCTGGCCGCGCGCGATCTGGCGGTTGACATCAACCTGGTCAGCGGCGTCAAGCCCAACCTGGACGCCGACACCAAGGTGATCGACTTCACCGGCGGCGAAGAAGACTTTAAGGTGGTCACTGGCACTGGCAAGAGCATCACGCTCGACATGGCCGGTGACACCGGCCGCCTGGTGCGCGCCAGCGGCTCGATGGAACTGAACCGGGCCAACTTTGTGCAGTTCAGCGGCTCCATGGGCTTGGAGCGGCGCGCGCAAGAAGTGACGCTGACCGACGGCACCAAGGTACAGACCGAGATGCTCAGCGTGGGCGGCGCGGGCCTCACAGGCTTTGTGGGTCTGGGCCCGTATGGCAGCGATGCCAACGGCAACGGCCGCCTGGAAAACAACGAGCTCAACCCCGATGCCAAGGGCTTGGGGGTGCGCAATGTGGAGTTTGGTCTGGCCGTCTTCAACGGCAAGGGCGACTTCGATGACACGCAGTGGCTGGCCGTCACCGGCTCGGTCGGTGCGGTCGAGATGCTGGTGGGCCTGCCCGATGACCTCAAGCTGCAGGTCTACAACCTGGGTGTGGACTACAACTCGGTGCGCCATGAGGCGGTGGCCGTGCGCGCGCCTGTGGTCTCGGCGCCCGCAGACGGTTATGTGCAATTCAGTCCAGTGGCCGACAACACCACGCCGGTTCAGACTGCGGCTTTGGTACTGGGCACGAACCTGGTCGGCCAGGGGACGGAGCGCTTGCAGATCGAGCTGTCGGTGCAGGAGGGCGCGGGGCTTTTCCTGTCCTTTGGCGAATACGACCCAACGTCCGAGCTGCCTCTGCTTCGCCCGGCCAGCTCCGGGGCCACGCAGGTCAGCTCATTCGTGGTCGCCGGGGTGTACGAGGCCGGCGATGTGATCACGATTTCTGGCTTGGTCGACGACGACTTGGTCTATGTGGTCGAAGACGAAGACCTGTCCGATGGCGCGCAGGGCATCACGCTGGCACAGGCGCAAGCCAGGATCGCGGCCAAGTTGCGCGAGCTGATTGATGACGTTGAAGGCATCGAGGTCACGGCCTTGGGCGAGGGCGCGCTGATCCAGCTCGAAGGCAATGAAAAGAATGCGAGCTTCACGCTGGAGTTCAGCACCAGCGGTCAAGGTGACTTACTGCGCCTGGAGAGCATCAAGGGCGATAAGCACAAGCTGCAAAGCCTCAAGCTCAGCGGCAAGGCCAGCGTCTTGAGTCATTACCTGAGCGCCCACGCGGTGGACACCGGCTTGCGCGTGAGTTACGAGCGATCGGGTCAGCGGGAGCCGGCCACTCTGCGCCTGTTTGTCTCGGGCGAGCACGGCTATGCCGACGTGAGTTTCTGGCTGGCCAGCCAGAAACCGACCGCCGTCAACCGGCCGCTCGCCGACGGCTTGCCGGTCATTGCCGAGTTGACATCGAAGGTCTGGATCACGCCGGACGCGCCGTCTGAGTTGGTTTTTGAAGACGCCGAATTTCTGTTGACCGGCGCCAGCAATCCCGACGCAACCATCAATGTCTATCTGGCCATTCCCACCAAGGCAGAAGGCGGGCCCGAG
>CANGYC010000250.1 GCA_947457975.1 Comamonadaceae bacterium
CTGACCGTGCTGGAACTCACCGGCCGCGGCAGCTGGCGCGGCCGCCTCGAGACCGGCGCCCGACTGGAGCTGGGCGTGGGCTCGGTGGAGGCGATCGAGCAGCGCACGCAGCGCTTCCTGTCCACCCTGACCCAGACCTCTTCCAGGTTCGGCCGCAACATCGAGTCGACCGATCTGCGTTATCCCAATGGGTACGCGCTGCGCCTGCGTGGCGTGACCACCGTCAACTCGTCCGACAAAACACAGCAGTCAACAAGGTAATAGCATGGCCAAGGAATACAAAGATCTGGTGGTGGGGCTGGACATCGGCACCAGTAAGGTGATGGTGGTCGTGGGCGAAGTGCTTCCTGGCGGCGACCTCAAACTCGCCGGCCTGGGCGTCTCGCCCAGCAACGGCCTCAAGCGCGGCGTGGTGGTGAACATCGACGCCACCGTGCAGAGCATTCAGCAGGCGCTCAAGGAAGCCGAGCTGATGGCCGACTGCAAGATCTCCCGGGTCTACACCGGCATCACCGGCAGCCACATCCGGGGCATGAACTCCAGCGGCATGGTGGCGGTCAAGGACAAGGAAGTCTCGCAGCATGACGTGGCCCGCGTGATCGAGACCGCCAAGGCCATCAACATCTCCACCGACCAGCGCCTCTTGCTGGTCGAGCCGCAGGAATTCCTGATCGACAACCAGGACGTGCGCGAACCCATCGGCATGAGCGGCATCCGCCTGGAGGCCAAGGTGCACATCGTCACGGGCGCGCAGAGCGCGGCCGAGAACATCATCAAGTGCGTGCGCCGCTGTGGCCTGGAGGTCGACCAGCTCATGCTCAATCCCCTGGCTTCCAGCCTGGCGGTGCTCAGCCAGGACGAGCAGGAGCTGGGCGTGGCCTTGGTGGACATCGGCGCCGGCACCACGGATGTAGCCATCTTCACGGGCGGCGCGATCCGCCACACGGCGGTGATCCCGATTGCCGGCGACCTGATCACCAGCGACATCGCCATGGCCCTGCGCACGCCCACCAAGGACGCCGAAGACATCAAGGTGGAAAACGGCTGCGCCAAGCAGCTGCTGGCCGACCCCGAAACGCAGGTGGAGGTGCCCGGTCTGGGCGACCGCGGCCCGCGCATGCTCAGCCGCCAGGCGCTGGCCAGCGTGATCGAGCCGCGCGTGGAATAGATCTACGCGCTGGTGCAGCAGGTGATCCGCGAGTCTGGCTACGAGGAGATGCTGTCCTCGGGCATCGTCATCACCGGCGGCAGCGCCGTGATGGCCGGCATGGTGGAGCTGGGCGAGGACATCTTCCTCAAGCCCGTGCGCCGGGGCGTGCCCCGCTACAACAGTGGCCTCTCGGACATGGTGGCGCAGCCGCGCGCCGCCACTGTGATGGGCCTGATGGAAGAGGCCAGGCTGGCCCGGCTGCGTGGCTTCAAGGTCTCGCAGAAAGCCAGCTCCATGCAAAACGCTTTCAGCCGCGTCAAGGAGTGGCTGGTGGGGAACTTCTGATGAATCAGTGCATGCAGCGCTATCCCCGCCTGAACGGACTCACGCATGCAGGAGGTGCTGATCCACCTTCATGAGCAATGTCCGATGCGTAATTCATAAAAAAGTCACTTTCTAGGCAACTGCAGGTAAACAGGAGGCTCACATGAGCATCGAAATGATCGACATCGAGGAATTCAACCAGGGCACCCAGATCAAGGTGATCGGTGTGGGCGGAGGCGGCGGTAATGCCGTCGAGCACATGATCAGCACGCGCGTGCAGGGCGTGGAGTTCATCTGTGCCAACACCGACGCCCAGGCCCTGGGCCGTGGCGCAGCGCACAAAGTGATTCAGCTGGGTACCAGCGGCCTGGGCGCGGGCAGCAAGCCCGATAAGGGCCGCGAGGCCGCCGAGATGGCGGTGGACGACATCCGCGAGGCCATCAACGGCGCGCACATGCTGTTCATCACCGCCGGCATGGGTGGCGGCACCGGTACGGGCGCGGCGCCTGTGATCGCGCGCGTGGCCAAGGAGATGGGCATCCTCACCGTGGGCGTGGTCACCAAGCCCTTCGAGTTCGAGGGCGGTCGCCGCATGTCGAACGCGGACCAGGGCCTCGCGGAGCTGGAGGCCAACGTCGACTCGCTGATCGTGGTGCTCAACGAGAAGCTGCTGGAAGTGCTGGGCGACGATGTGACGCAGGACCAGGCCTTTGCGCACGCCAACGACGTGCTCAAGAATGCCGTGGGCGGCATCGCCGAGATCATCAACGTGCCCGGCCACGTGAACGTCGACTTTGAAGACGTGCGCACTGTGATGGGCGAGCCCGGCAAGGCCATGATGGGCACGGCCAAGGCCAGCGGCCCGGACCGCGCCCGCATCGCCGCCGAGCAGGCCGTGGCCTGCCCGCTGCTCGAAGGCATCGACCTCTCGGGTGCCAAGGGCGTGCTGGTGCTGATCAGCGCCGCCAAGGGCTCGCTCAAGCTGAGCGAATCCAAGCAGGCCATGAACACCATCCGCGCCTACGCCTCCCCTGACGCCCACGTGATTTACGGCACGGCCTACGACGAAGAACTGTGCGATGAGATCCGCGTCACCGTGGTGGCCACGGGCTTGAGCCGCCAAGGCGCTCGCCGCACCGCGCCGCCCCTGACCATGATCCAGCGCACCGGCACCGATAACCTGCCGGCCGTGAACGTCAGCCTGGGCACCAGCATGGCCAGCACCGGCGGCCAACCCGACTACGGCAGCATGGCCGTTCCCAGCGTGTGGCGCAATAACCGCACGCAGGCTGCAGCCAAGGTCGATGCCCTGGCCTCCGGTGGCATGGACGACTTCGAGATCCCGGCCTTCCTGCGCAAGCAGGCGGATTGATTGGGTTCCCCCCCAGGGCGTCCTGCGGCGCCCTTCCCCCTCGAGGGGGCACCGCCTGCGGCCCGGCATAGCCGGTTCCGCGGCGGTTACTGGGGGGTGGGATGCTTGTTCGTGGGCTGGCGCTTGGTTTTGTCCTGACCTCATGGCGGTCATTTGGTTTTAGTCACCAGCTTGAGACCTTGCCAATTTAAAATCTATTCATGCTTGCGCAACGAACTCTTAAATCCTTGACCAAGGCCGTGGGCGTCGGGCTCCACAGTGGTCAGCGGGTGGAGTTGACGCTGCGACCGGCACCTGCCGACACCGGTATCGTGTTTAGGCGCGTGGACCTGCCTCAACCGGTGGACATCCCGATTTCTGCCACCGCCGTCACCGACACGCGCCTGGCTTCCACCATCTCGGTGGGCACGGCCAAGGTGTTTACGGTGGAGCACCTGATGTCGGCCTGTGCGGGCCTGGGCCTGGACAACCTCTACATTGACATCACGGCCGAGGAAGTGCCCATCCTGGACGGCTCAGCGTCGTCTTTCGTGTTCCTGCTGCAATCTGCTGGCATTGAGCTGCAGAAGGCGCCCAAGCGCTTCGTGCGTCTGCTCAAGACCGTGGAGGTGCGCGAAGGCGAGGGCGCCACCACCAAGTGGGCGCGCCTGTCCCCTTACGAGGGTTACAAGCTGAGTTTCGAGATTGATTTCGACCACCCGGCGGTGGACTCCACCGGCCAGTGCGTGGAGTTCGACATGGGCACGGGCTCTTATGTGCGGGACATCGCCCGCGCCCGTACCTTTGGCTTTACCAAGGACGTGGAGATGATGCGCGCCAACGGCTTGGCCCTGGGTGGCGGCCTGGACAACGCCATCGTCATGGACGACTACAAGGTGCTCAACGCCGAGGGTCTTCGCTACAACGATGAATTCGTCAAGCACAAGATCCTGGACGCCATGGGCGACCTGTACTTGCTGGGCAAGCCGATCATCGGCGCCTACAGCGCTTTTCGCTCTGGCCACGCCCTGAACAACAAGC
>CANGYC010000251.1 GCA_947457975.1 Comamonadaceae bacterium
ATCGGTGAAGACGACCTTGAGGTCCTTGAAACTCACGTTCTCGCCAATCCACAGGCCTTCGCACTGGTGGAACATGGGCGAGTGGGTGGCGTCGCTGTCCACACGGTAGGTGCGGCCGGGGGCGATCACCCGAATCTCGGGCATGAGTTCGCCCCGCTCGAGCAGCGCGCGGTGCTTCTTGACGTGCTGCACCGCATAGCGGATCTGCATGGGGCTGGTGTGGGTGCGCAGCAGGTTGGGCGCCGCCTCCGTGCCGCCTTCCACATAGAAGGTGTCGTGCATGGAGCGCGCGGGATGGTCTTCAGGGGTGTTGAGGGCCGTGAAGTTGAACCAGTCGGTCTCGATCTCCGGGCCCTGGGCGACATCAAAGCCCATGGAGCCGAAGATGGCCTCGATGCGCTCGAGCGTGAGCGAGACCGGATGCAGACCGCCTGCCGTGCGCTGGCGGCCGGGCAAGCTCACGTCCAGGGCCTCGGCCTTGAGCTGGGCATCGAGCTCGGCCTGCGCCAGGGCCTGACGGCGCTCCTGGAGCGCGGCCTCAATGGCCTGCTTGGTCAGGTTGATGGCGGCGCCGCGGGATTTCTTTTCCTCGACGCTCAGGGCGGCCAGGCCCTTCATGAGCTCGGTCACGCGGCCGGCTTTGCCGAGGAACTGCGCCTTGGCATTTTCCAGGTCGGCGGGGCTGGCGGCTTGGGCAAAACTGCTTCGGGCGGCGCTCACCAGTTCATCGAGGACGGCGTCTTGGCTCATGGTTCAAATCTGGAAATAAACAAGGGGGCGCTGCGGCTCAACCGTGCCACACCCACCCATGAAAAAGGGCCAGAGCCTTTACAAGCTCCAGCCCGCTTTCGAACACCCCAGGCCTTGCGGGCCCGGGGTGCCTATCAAGTTCAAGCTGCCAGCTTGGCTTTGACTTGGGCCACGATGGCGCCGAAAGCGGCGTTGTCGTGGATGGCCAGATCGGAAAGGACCTTGCGGTCGATCTCGATGCCGGCTTTCTTCAGGCCATTGGCGAACTGGCTGTACGTCAGACCGAAAGAGCGGCTTGCAGCGTTGATACGTGCAATCCACAGCTGTCGGAAGACGCGCTTCTTGTTGCGGCGATCACGGTAGGCGTATTGGCCTGCCTTCATCACCGCCTGTTTGGCGATGCGGAAAACATTGCCGCGACGACCGCGGAAGCCCTTGGCAAGGGCGAGAACTTTCTTGTGACGAGCGCGGGCGGTGACACCACGTTTAACGCGAGGCATATGAGTACTCCTTGTCCGTCGTTAAATCAAATACCCATGCCGGGCAGCATCTGTGCCATGTGACCCATATTGGTCTCATGCACCGTGACTGCACCACGCAGATGGCGTTTGTTCTTGGTGGTCTTCTTGGTCAGGATGTGACGTTTGAAGGCTTGACCGCGCTTGACGGTGCCACCGGGACGGACGCGAAAACGCTTTTTCGCGCTGCTCTTGGTCTTCATCTTGGGCATGTGAATGCTCCTCTTCTTTTGTGCTCGTGAGGCGCTGCGAACCTTTACGCAGACTTGATGGCCCCGAGCCACTTGTGCGGCCTGCCAGCCCGAAGGCCCGCTTGCCGGGCAGTGGCAAACCGGAGTTCGCCTCTGCGGCGGGCTTTTCAGCCCGCCTCTTTCACCCCGCCGGTGACCTAAAAACCGACGGAGCGAATCTCTTTAACTCTCTCAGACCTGGGCGGAATCCGCCGAAGCCTCTGCCGACACCGCGGCCGACTTGCCACCGCCGGCCTTCTTCTTGCCGGGGGCGATCATCATGATCATCTGGCGTCCCTCCAGCTTGGGGAACTGCTCGACGATGATGCTGTCAGCCAACTCGTCGCGAATGCGGGCGAGCAGGGCCAGACCCAATTCCTGGTGCGTGATCTCACGGCCCCGAAAGCGCAGCGTGATCTTGCACTTGTCACCATCGTCCAGAAAGCGACGGATGTTGCGCAACTTGATGTTGTAGTCGCCATCGTCGGTGCCCGGACGGAACTTCACTTCCTTGACCTCGATCACCTTCTGCTTGGACTTGGCCTCCGCAGCACGCTTTTGTTCTGCGTACTTGAACTTGCCGTAGTCGATCAGCCGGCACACGGGCGGCACTGCAGTCGGAGAGATCTCCACCAGGTCCACATCGGCTTCGCCGGCCAGGCGCAGCGCCTCCATCAAGGGCAAGACGCCCAGGGCTTCGTTGTCGGGACCCATGAGACGAACCTCAGGGGCCATGATTTCACGGTTCAGGCGGTGCTTGCGTTCCTCGCGGTGGCGACGGTCACGAAATTCAGTAGCGATGGCTTCAATCCTTCAAAGGTTGCCACAAAAGCTGTAGCGGCTTGCCCCGGCAGCAAAAGGACAAGCTGCCGATTCATCGGCAGCGCATGAGTCCTTCAGGCTTTGTGTGCGATGTCCTGGGCGGCTTGCGTGGCAAACGCATCGAGGGACATCACTCCAAGGTCTTTGTTGCCCCGGGCGCGCACTGCCACGGAGCCGGAAGCCTTCTCCTTGTCGCCAACGACCAGGATGTAGGGCAGCTTTTGCAGCGAATGCTCGCGTATTTTATACGTGATTTTCTCGTTACGCAGATCAAGCTGAACCCTAAGCCCTTGATTTTGCAGCGTTTTGGCTATTTCCTGACAGTAATCGGCCTGTGCGTCGGTGATGTTGAGCACCGCCACCTGCACCGGCGCCAGCCAGGTCGGCAGCGCGCCGGCATGCTGTTCGATGAGGATGCCAATGAAACGCTCCATGCTGCCGACGATGGCCCGGTGCAGCATCACGGGCCGGTGGCGGTTGCCGTCCTCGCCCACGTATTCGGCGTCCAGGCGCTCGGGCATGGAGAAATCCACCTGGATGGTGCCGCACTGCCACTGGCGGCCCAGCGCATCTTTCAGGGTGTACTCGATCTTGGGGCCGTAGAAGGCGCCATCGCCCGGGGCGATCTCGAATTCGCAGCCCGAGGCCCGCAGGCTGTCCATCAAGGCTTGCTCGGCCTTGTCCCAGCTCTCGTCCGAGCCAATGCGCTTTTCCGGCCGGGTGGCGACCTTGTAGATGATGTCCTTGAAGCCGAAATCGGCATAGACCTTTTGCAGCAAGGTGGTGAAGGCCAACACTTCGGGCTGAATTTGGTCTTCGGTGCAGAAGATGTGGCCGTCGTCCTGGGTGAAGCCCCGCACACGCATGATGCCGTGCAGGCCGCCCGAGGGTTCGTTGCGGTGGCACTGACCGAACTCGCCATAGCGCAGCGGGAGATCGCGGTAGCTCTTGATGCCCTGCTTAAAAATCAGGATGTGGCCCGGGCAGTTCATGGGTTTCAAGGCGTACTCGCGCTTTTCACTCTCGGTGGTGAACATGTTCTCGCGGTACTTGTCCCAGTGGCCGGTCTTCTCCCACAGGGTCTTGTCGATCACCTGAGGGCCCTTGACCTCCTGGTAGCCGTTGTCACGGTAGACGCGCCGCATGTACTGCTCCACGTCCTGCCACACCGACCAGCCCTTGGGATGCCAGAACACCAGGCCCGGGGCATGGTCATCAATATGAAAGAGATCCAGCTCTCGGCCGAGCTTGCGGTGATCGCGCTTTTCGGCTTCTTCCAGCAAGGTGAGGTACTGCTGCAGCTCCTCCTTGCTGGCCCAGGCCGTGCCGTAGATGCGCTGGAGCATCTCGTTCTTGCTGTCGCCGCGCCAGTAGGCGCCCGCCACCTTCATGAGCTTGAAGTGCTTGAGCTTGCCGGTGCTGGGCACGTGCGGGCCGCGGCACAGGTCCTCGAAACCGCCTTCACGGTACAGCGACACGTCTTCCCCGGCCGGGATGCTGCCGATGATCTCGGCCTTGTAATGCTCGCCCTGGGCCTTGAAATGG
>CANGYC010000252.1 GCA_947457975.1 Comamonadaceae bacterium
CTGTTGCAAAGCTCACAGGCAATTAAGCTGCGAGTGCGAAACGTTCGTCGTTTGCAGTTAGTTTGTTTTGGCAGGATTTACGAGCACACCAAGCTCGACATGCACCACACCGCGTCCGAACCCACGTCGAAACCAATGCAGCCCCAAGCCGTCTATCTTAAGGCTTGGGGAGCCATTTCAAGAGGTCCATCGCAGAATTGATGTGAGCATCTGCGCCCCAGCTCAGGGTGTCGCCCTGCGCGCCGAGGTAGCCGTAGCAGGCGGCCACGGTGGGCATGCCTGCAGCGCGGCCGGCCACGATGTCGCGCTCATCGTCACCCACGTATATACATTGCGCAGGCGCCAGGCCAATGCGCCTGGCCGCTTCCAGCAAGGGGGCCGGATGCGGCTTGGGGTGAGGCGTGGTGTCGCCGCAGACGACCGTGGCCGCACGGGCGAACAGGGGCATCTGGCGGGTCAGCGGGAGGGTGAAGCGCTCCATTTTGTTGGTCACCACGCCCCAGGCCAGGCCCACCTGCTCCAGCGAGCTCAGCAGCTCGGGCACGCCGTCGAAAGCGAAGGTGCGCTCGGTCAAGCTGGCTTCATAGTTGAGGAAGAACTCTTCGCGCAGGGCCTCGTACTCGGGATGGTCCACGCCGTAGCCGAAGGCCACGCCAATCATGCCCCGCGCCCCGGCGCCGGCCATCGGCCGGTAAGCCTCGAGCGGTAGCGGTGGGAGGCCCCGGTCGGTGCGCATCTTGTCGGCGGCTGCGCCCAGGTCGGGGGCGCTGTCGATGAGCGTGCCGTCCAGGTCGAACAACACGGCCTTGATGCCCGTTGAGAAGGGCACAGTGCAAGCGTTTTTCAAGGCGGGCCTTCAGGTTTTCTGAAAGGCCAGCATGTAGTTGACGCTGGTGTTGCGGCTGAGCCAGTAGCGCCGGGTGAAGGGGTTGTACTCCAGGCCCTTGGTCTCCAGCAGGTCCAGGCCGGCCGAGCGGGCGTAGGAGGCCAGTTCGCTCGGGCGGATGAACTTGGCGTACTCATGGGTGCCACGGGGCAGCAGGTTCAGCACGTATTCGGCACCGACGATGGCAAACAGAAAACTCTTGGGGTTGCGGTTGAGGGTGGAGAAGAACACATGCCCGCCCGGCTTGACCATGGTGGCGCAGGCCCGCACCACCGAGGAGGGATCGGGCACGTGCTCGAGCATCTCCATGCAGGTCACCACATCGAAGCTGGCGGGCTGCTCCGCAGCCAGGGCCTCGGCACTGACCTCGCGGTACTGCACCCGGGGCGTCTGCGCCTCCAGGGCGTGCAGTTGGGCCACCTTCAGTGCTTTGGTGGCCAGATCGATGCCCAGGACATCGGCGCCCTGCCGGGCCATGGCGTCGGCCAGGATGCCACCGCCGCAGCCGACGTCCAGCACGCGCTTGCCGGTCATCGGCACGCGCTCCTGGATCCAGGCCAGGCGCAGGGGGTTGATCTGGTGCAGGGGGCGGAATTCGCTTTCGGTGTCCCACCAGCGGTGGGCAAGCTCTGAAAACTTGGCGAGTTCCGCCGGGTCGACGTTGTCTGTGGTGTGCATCGGGGGATTATCAGGGGGCATAAAAAAACCGGCCACAAGGGCCGGTTTTCACAGGGCAACCGGGATTAACGGTTGGGGCGGGTGCCCACCACTTCGATTTCGACGCGGCGGTTCTTGGCACGGCCTTCGGCGGTCTTGTTGTCGGCGACAGGCGACTTCTCACCCTTGCCTTCGGTGTAGACACGGTTCTTCTCAATGCCTTTGGTCACCAGATAAGCCTTGACAGCTTCGGCGCGGCGCACCGACAGGGCCTGGTTGTAGGCATCGGCACCGACGGCGTCGGCGTGGCCCACAGAGATGATGACCTCCAGGTTGATGCTCTTGACTTTGGACACCAGGTCATCGAGCTTGGCGCGGGCCTCAGGCTTGACGGCAGACTTGTTGAAGTCGAAGAAGGTGTCGGCAGCGTAGGTCACCTTGGTGGCAGCCACGGCAGGAGCGGCGGGTGCGGCCGCACGGGGAGCAGGAGCAGCTGCGGGAGCAGGAGCCGGAGCGGGTGCGGGTGCGGGTGCGGGTGCGGGGGCCGGAGCAGGTGCGGGTGCAGGTGCCGGAGGAGGAGGAGGAGGAGGTGCAGCCGGGGCAGGTGCCGGGGCAGGTGCACGAGCAGGGGCCGGTGCAGCAGCAGGTGCGGGCTGGGGCACGATGGCGCCATCGCAACCCCTGGCGGCGGTGGCGGGGGTCCAGGCAGCATCACGCCAGCACAGTTCATTGGTGCCGTTCCTCCAGACCAACTCGCCCGTGCCGTTTCTCCAGTTGTCAATGGTTTGTGCACCGGCGGACGTGACGAGAGCAGCTGTTGCAAACAACATTGCCACTTTATTGAGTTTCTTCATGGTCATCCTCTAGAGAAAATGTCAGCAGACAGTCTGCGAAGGCTTTGGATTTGTACGTTGCAGGTGAGCATCACCCGTAACGTTCCGAACATTGTGCCACAGCACTTTTGCACCTTGGCTAACAACAAACACAGGGATTTCCAGACCCTCAAAATGTTGCCCAGCTGTTGCAGGACAACCACAAGGGCGGGCAAGCCAGCAGCTGAGGTCGGGGCCTTAGAATCGAAAGTTTCCTGCGGCTGCCAAAACCGCTGCGATTGTTGGCCCCGCCAGAGCGGGGTGTTGACCCAGGCGCACCCATGACCCAATTTGCCAAAGAAACGCTTCCGATCAGCCTGGAAGAGGAGATGCGGCGCAGCTACCTCGATTACGCCATGAGCGTGATCGTCGGCCGCGCCCTGCCCGATGCACGCGACGGCCTCAAGCCGGTGCACCGCCGGGTGCTCTATGCCATGCATGAGCTGAACAACGATTGGAACCGGGCCTACAAGAAGTCGGCGCGTATCGTGGGTGATGTCATCGGTAAATACCACCCCCACGGCGACCAGTCGGTCTACGACACCATCGTCCGCATGGCGCAGGACTTTTCCATGCGCCACATGCTGGTGGACGGCCAGGGCAACTTCGGCTCGGTCGACGGCGACAACGCCGCGGCCATGCGCTACACCGAAATCCGGCTGGACAAGATCGCGCACGAGCTGCTGGCCGACATCGACAAAGACACGGTCGACTTCGGCCCCAACTACGACGGCTCGGAAAAAGAGCCTCTGGTGCTGCCCACGCGCCTGCCGAACCTGCTGGTCAATGGCTCGGGCGGCATTGCCGTGGGCATGGCCACCAACATCCCGCCGCACAACCTCAACGAGGTGGTCGACGCCTGCCTGCACCTGCTGAAGAACCCCGAGGCCAGCATCGACGACCTGATGGAGATCATCCCGGCGCCCGACTTCCCAACGGCCGGCATCATCTACGGCATGAGCGGCGTCAAGGAAGGCTACCGCACCGGCCGGGGCCGCGTGGTCATGCGCGCCAAGTGCCACTTTGAAGACATCGACAAGGGCCAGCGCCAGGCCATCATCGTCGACGAGCTGCCCTACCAGGTCAACAAGAAGACGCTGCAAGAGCGCATGGCCGAGCTGGTGCACGAGAAAAAGATCGAGGGCATCAGCCACATCCAGGACGAGTCCGACAAATCGGGCATGCGCCTCGTGATTGAACTCAAGCGCGGCGAAGTGCCCGAAGTGGTGCTCAACAACCTGTACAAGCAGACCCAGCTGCAGGACACCTTCGGCATGAACATGGTGGCGCTGGTCAACGGCCAGCCCAAGCTGTGCAACCTGAAGGACCTGATTTCGGTCTTCCTCTCGCACCGCCGCGAGGTAGTGACACGCCGCACGGTGTTCAACCTGCGCAAGGCCCGCGAGCGCGGCCATGTGCTCGAGGGCCTGGC
>CANGYC010000253.1 GCA_947457975.1 Comamonadaceae bacterium
ACGTCTGGCCAGCGACGGTCGGGCCGGTCAAGCGAGGTGTTCCTACGTCGATAGGCATGGAGCCGCTGGCCAGCCAGTTGGTGGTGGCGCCGGGCGATTCGCCAGTCTGGGCGCACCCCGCCGGCAAAGCCAAGGGCCCAACGCTTTCGCCGCTCTACCGGACCGCGCCTGAAGCCGCCCTCACCGACCCAGCGCTGCATCGCCTGCTGGCCCTGCTGGATGCCCTGCGGGCAGGGCGGTCGCGCGAGCGTGCCTTGGCAGCCAAGCTCATGGAATCCGAACTGAGCCCGTCTGGCCAGGAAAGCGCCGATGCGCGCGAATGACCCGAACCTGCCCCACCTGCGCCAAGTTGCCGCGGCCCTGGGAGACTTGAGGGACCAAGTGGTGCTCTGATGTGATTTGCCGTTGGGTGCACAAGGAGTCGGGTGTGCTTTTCGACCTGATGCCGGTGCAGCCGGAAGTGCTGGGCTTCTCGAACCGCTGGTATCCCTATGCAGTGGAAACCGCCGAGACCGCAGACCTGGACAATGGCATCACGATTCGGCTGGTCAGCGCCGTGGCCTTCGTGGCGACCAAGCTCGAAGCCTTTGGTAGCAGAGGCGGCGGCGACTTCTTGACCAGCCATGACCTCGAGGACGTACTGAACATCGTCGATGGGCGCGAGGAACTGGGCGAGGAGATGGCTGCCGCGCCAATCGAACTCCGACAAGCCGTTGCAACGACCTTTGGCTCCCTCTTGAAGAACCGAGACTTCGCAAGCGTGCTGCCGGGCCTGTTGGCCGAATCGGAGCGTGCCAGCCTCGTCATGGAACGCCTGAAGGCCTTGAGTCCGTGAACCTGCACCAGGAACACCCCTTCGAACGGCAACCCCGTCCCTGAGCCGGCCGCTAGACTTTGTGCCCCCCCTGCAATCAGGAGAACTCCATGTCCCAGAGTCCGCACGTCTTGAACTGGTTCGAGATTCCTGTGACCGACTTCGCCCGTGCCAAGGCCTTCTACGAGGCTGTGCTGGGTCGGCCCATCAAGCCCCTGGTGATGGGCCCGATCACCATGGGCTTCCTGTCCTCCGATCCGAACGCCGTGGGTGGCGCCATCGTGTCGGGCGAGGGTGTCACGCCCTCCCTGCACGGAACGACGGTGTATCTCAACGGGGGCGATGACCTGGCTCCACTGCTTGCCCGGGTCGAGAAGGCGGGCGGCTCCATCGCCGTGCACAAGACCGAGATCGGCAATGACTTCGGGTTCTTCGCTCTGTTCGTCGACACCGAGGGAAACAAGGTCGGTCTGCACTCCATGGGCTGAGCCCTCAACGGTCGGTCACGGTGGTGCCGCGCGCGGTTCAAGCGCTCATCGCTTGGCGCGAGCATTCAGATGCAGCAGACTGTTCGGCAAGACGGAGTGGGGCTCCGCCTGCGACTACAAGGCAGAACGGTCCCGCAGGTCGTGAGCCTGCTCGTTGACACGTCCGTCTGGTCGCTGGCTTTCCGCCGCGACGCTGAGGCTTCCACCCCGGCCGTGGAGGTGCTTCGAAGTGCGCTTGAAGGCGCAGAGCAGGTGTTCACCACCGGCTTGGTCCTGCGGGAGCTGCTGCAGGGCTTTGCCAGGCCGAAGGCGCGCAGCCAGCGCATTGAAAGATTCGCTGCCTTGGCTTTTCTCCAACCTGACCGCGAAGACCACATCGAGGCCGCAGAGGTCCGCAACCCGTGTCGAAGGAGTGGCGTTCAGATCGGAACGATCGACGCCATACTGAAGGCGTTGGTGTCCCGGACTCACGAGTGGACGCAAGACCCGCCACATTGCTCGCATGGGCCGTCGGCGCGTAGGGCCCGCCCGGGCCTGTCGGCGGGCTGATGAGCCGGATCCGGCGCGATCCGCGTCACGAGCACATTGTCGTGCTGAGCCAGACCGACGAGGTGCGGGAGCGGCTGTTCCCCTGCTGGGACATGGAACTGGTGACGCCCAGGCACATTCGCGACGTGCTGCTGGACGCACCGGCCGGCACCCACGACGAGAAGAACACCGCGTCGCTGCGCCCGATGCGGCGGCAGATCGGCTCGAACGGTCTGGTCGCGTTGCCACGCGCTGTTTGAGGGGGGGCTCGGGGCCTGAAGCTCAGTCGGTCCCGGAACCGGGGCCCTTCCCCTGACCGGCCCCCTGGCAGGCCGGGTCTGGCCGGTGCGCGTCTGGCGCCGGCCCCCGGGCCGGCTGCCCCGGGCGCTCGAACACGCTTGCCAGCGGCATGGGTTGCCCCACGCACCAACCCTGCACGTAGTCCACGCCCAGCGCCGCCACCTGGCGGCGTACCGTCTCATCGCTGACGAACTCGGCCACGGTGCGCAGGTTCAGACGCCTGGCGATGCGCACGATGGAGGCGATGATCTCCTCGTCCAGCCCCTGGCTGGAAACGCTGTTCGGGGTGGAGCCGGGCGCGGTCAGGCCGGTGATGAACGATCCGTCGATCTTGATCTCGTCCACCGCGAAACGCTTGAGGTAGTCGTAAGTGGCGAAGCCGGTGCCGAAGTCATCGATGGAGACCGCAAAGCCGCTCGTGCGCAGCAGGGCCACCGTGCTCTGGGCCAGCTGCGGACTGGCGATGGCCTGGGACTCCGTGATCTCGAAGCAGAAGGGCCCGGGCGGCAGGCGCCGCGCGCCCAATTCGGCCTTGACGAAGTTCACGAAAGCGGGGTCGGCCAGGCTGGCCGAGCTCAGGTTGATCGCGCACTTGCGCACACGTGCGAGTTGCTCGGGCCGGGTGCTGAAGTGGTCGAACACGGCGGTGACCACCTGGCGATCAATCTGGGCCATCAGCCCCAGCTCGGCCGCAATCGACAGGAACACGCCCGGCAGCACCAGCTCGCCGCGGTCGTCACGCAGACGCGACAGGATCTCGAAGGCCAGCACCCCGGCCTCGTCTTGCGAGGGCTGGGCGGCCACGATGGGCTGCGCGAACAGCACCAGGCGCCCCTGGTTGATCCAGCTGCGCACGCGCTCGCTGCGGCTGGCGGTCGCGGCCAGTCCTTGCACCATGTCGTCGGTGAGCTCGTGGAGGGTCGGGCGGCCGGGAGCCAACAGCGACGACTGCGCCTCCAGCGTCATGAGCGTGGAGTTCATCAGGCTCGCGCTGCCCGATCTGCCCGGGGGCAGGCGCACCACAGTGACACGGCCGGGCATGTCGATCATGTCCCCGCTGTCTCGGGGAACCCTGTGGCGCTGCAAGGCCGCGAACAGCGCGTCCACGGTGTCATGGCCGCGTGCATCGTCGGCAAAGCTCAGCAGGTAGCGCCCCGGCTCGGTGGTGGCCAGCAGGTCGGGCTGGAAGGTGGCCAGCTGCTGGGCCAGTTGACGCCGCACCGACAGGATGTGGGCCGGCCCCAGCAGAAAGCCAATGCGCTCCTGCGTGCCGAACCAGACGGTCACCAACAGCCAGGAGCGCTGGGAATCACGGGCATCCAGCCAGCGACCGAAGCCGAACTCGTTGTACAGGCCGGTCACGGGGTCGCGCATGGCCTGGTCTTCCAGCCGGGTCAGCGCACGCTCCCGGTCGCTTGCGATGGCCTGCAGGATCTGCGCCAGCAAGGTGCCGCAGAAGATCAGCACCATCGTCTCGAACACCTCCCTGCGCAGACCCGGCTCCGGGGGGCGGCCGCTGCCCAGCGGATCACTGGTCAGCGTCAGGGCAGTGGACATGAGCACTGCGGCCAGGCCCAGGATCACGTAGTTGAAGCGCGCGCCCTGGGTCATGGCGCTGAACGCCACGACCGGCAGGTAGGCCAGCGCCACGAGGGTGACGTAGGCGTCATGGC
>CANGYC010000254.1 GCA_947457975.1 Comamonadaceae bacterium
CGGCAGGCTGAATCAGGGTGTGGGAATCGCCGAGGGACTCGGCTCCTACAAAAATGCCTGGTGTCTTCGTAGGAGCCGAGTCCCTCGGCGATCCTTGGCCCGCCACCACCGCATCCATGCGCATCCTCCTCCACGACCTCACGGTTGAACCCGAACCTTGGCTGGCGCATCTGCGTCAAGCCTTTCCACAGGCCGACATCGCCCAGTGGCAGCCCGGCGCTGCCCCCGCCGACTACGCCCTGGTGTGGGCGCCGCCCCAGCAGCTGATCGACGAGCAGCCCCAGCTCAAGGCCTTGTTCCATATTGCTGCGGGTGTGGATGCGCTGCTGCAGCTGCGCCTGCCGCCTGGCGTGCCGCTGTTCCGCCTCGACGATGCGGGCATGGCGGTGCAGATGGCCGAGTACGTGTGCCAGGCCGTGATCCGGCATTTCCGTGAGCTGCCTGCCCTGGAGCAGGACAGCCGCGCCGGCCGCTGGCAGCAGCGCAAGCCGCGCCGACGCCAGGACTGTGCGGTGGGCGTGATGGGCCTGGGCGTGCTGGGCCGCCGCGTGCTGCAGGCGCTCTCGGCCTTCGAGTTTCCCTTGCGCGGCTGGAGCCGCACGCCTCAGCGCATCGAGGGGGTGGCCACCTGGGCGGGCCCCGAGGGGCTGAGCGAGTTCCTCGCCTCCACCCGCGTGCTGGTGAACCTGCTGCCGCTCACGCCCGAGACCGAGAACCTCCTGAACCGCCGCACCCTGGGCCAGTTGCAGCCTGGGGGCTACCTCATCAACGTGGCGCGAGGCCGGCACCTGGTGGAGGAAGACCTGCTGGCCCTGCTGGACAGTGGACACCTGGCCGGCGCCACACTCGACGTGTTCCGCCAGGAGCCCTTGCCGCCCGAGCATGCTTTCTGGCGCGAGCCGCGCATCACGCTCACCCCGCACACCTCGGCGCGCACCCTGCGCGAGGAAAGCCTGGGCCAGATCGTGGCCAAGATTCGCGCCCTGGAAGCAGGGTCGGCGCCCGAGCGCCTGGGCGGCCTGGTGCGAGCGCACGTAGGATACTGACTCTTCCACTGGAGACTCCATGAGCTTGCCATCCAAAGTCGCGTTGATTGACGTGGGCCCGCGCGACGGCCTGCAAAACGAAAAGGGCCTGGTGCCCGCTGCCGTGAAGATTGAACTGGTGCACCGCCTGCAGGACGCGGGCCTCCAAGAGATTGAGGCCACCAGCTTCGTCAGCCCCAAGTGGGTGCCGCAGATGGGCGACAACGCCGAGGTGATGACCGGCATTCGCCGCCGCGCCGGCGTGCGCTACTCGGTGCTCACGCCCAACATGAAGGGCCTGGAGGGCGCGATGGCGCTGGACCGCGCCCACTGGCCTCATGAGGTGGTGGTCTTTGGCGCCGCCAGCGAGGCCTTTAGCCAGAAGAACATCAACTGCTCCATCGCCGAAAGCATGGAGCGTTTTGCGCCCGTGGTGGAGAGGGCGCTCCAGGCTGGTATTGCGGTGCGCGGCGCCATGAGCTGCGCCCTGGGCTGTCCCTACGAGGGCGAGGTGCCCGCCGAGCGCGTGAACTACCTCGCTGGCCTCATGAAGCAGATCGGCGTGCAGCGCGTGGACTTGGCCGACACCATCGGCGTGGCCACGCCCCTGAAGGTCAAGCGCGCCATCGAGGCCACGCTGCCCCATTTCAGCATCGACCAGATCTGCGGCCACTTCCACGACACCTACGGTCAAGCCCTGGCCAACACCCTGGCA
The DNA here is from genome assembly GCA_947457975.1 of Comamonadaceae bacterium. Taxonomy (GTDB): domain Bacteria; phylum Pseudomonadota; class Gammaproteobacteria; order Burkholderiales; family Burkholderiaceae_C; genus Polaromonas. Next base: position 1,741 of record CANGYC010000254.1, read on the forward strand.
GCGCTTGAGATGGGCGTGTGGAATTACCAGTCCTCCGTGGCCGGGCTGGGCGGCTGCCCCTATGCCAAGGGCGCCACCGGCAACGTGGCCACCGAAGACCTGGTGTACATGCTGCACGGCATGGGCATCACCACGGGCATCGACCTCGACAAGCTGATCGACGCCGGCCAGTTCATCAGCGACTTCCTGGGCCGCCCCACCAACTCGCGCGCCGGCAAGGCGCTGTTCACCAAGCGCAGCGCATGAGCCAGGCGCTTCCAGAAGGCGTTCAGCGGGTGGCGGCCTGCCTGGCCGAGCGCGGCCATGCGCATGCGCCGCGCATGCTGGCCGATGCGGCCCGCAGCGCGCAGGAGGCAGCCGAGGCCCTGGGAGTGGCCATCGGCCAAATTGCCAAGAGCATCATTTTCAAGCGCCTGCCCGATGAGGTGGCGGTGATGGTCGTCACCTCGGGCGACCAGCGCGTGGACGAGAAAAAACTCACGCTCCTGGTCTGCGGGCCAGGTCAGAAGCTGGGCCGCGCTGACGCTGACTTCGTGAAGGCCCGCACGGGCTTTTCCATCGGCGGCGTCTCGCCCGTGGCCCATGCCACGCCCCTGGTGCAGGTGCTCGACGCCAGCCTGTTCCGCTTCGCGCAGGTCTGGGCGGCAGCCGGCCATACGCATGGCGTGTTTCCGGCCACGCCCGTGCAACTGGCCCAGCTCACGGGCGCCCGCATCGTGGATGTGGCCCAGGGCGAGCCCGGCGCGCATGCCCTGCTGCGCGCGCAGGCGGCGGTGGTAGCCGCCCAGGCTGGGGATGATGTTCCTTCGCCCTGCATTTCGGTGTGCCAGATGAATGCGGACACCGGCCTGTGCCAGGGCTGCCTGCGCCGCATCGACGAGATCATTGACTGGAGCCGCCGCACGCCGACAGCCAGGCGCGCAGTCTGGGCCTCCATTGCCCAGCGCTCGGCCGGCTGAGCCCTTTTCCTTCCACGCCACGAGGCCACGCACCATGGGCATGAAACACCTGACCTTCTACCTGGACGTCATCTCCCCCTACGCCTACCTGGCCTTCGAGAAGCTGCCGCAGGTGCTGCAGGGCCTGAGCTACAGCGTGCGCTACAAGCCCGTGCTGTTTGCCAGCCTGCTCAAGGCGCACGGCAACATCGGCCCGGCCGAGCTGGCGGCCAAGCGCGACTGGACTTACCGCCATGTGCTGTGGCTGGCGCAGGCTCAGGGCACGCCCATGGCTATGCCGGCCGCGCACCCCTTCAACCCGCTGGAACTTTTGCGCCTGGCCGTGGCCTGCGAGGCGCGCGGCCAGCCCAACCGCTGGGTGTGCGAAACCCTCTTCCGCCATGTGTGGGCGCAAGGCGGATCGCCCACCGACCCCGAGCGCCTGGCCGAGCTGCGGGCCCAGCTGCAGCCCGCCGACGACCCGGCCAGCGAGGCGGTGAAGGCCAGGCTCAAGGCCAACTCCGAGGAGGCCCTGGCGCTAGGCGCCTTCGGCGTGCCCACGGTGGCGGTGGACGGCAAGCTGTTCTGGGGCCTCGATGCCCTGTCCATGCTGCGGGATTACCTGGAGGGTGGTGCCTGGTTCGATGGGCCCGATTGGGACGCCGCGCCGCAGGTGCCCGTGGGCGTGCGCCGCCAGGGCGGAGCCCCTGCATTGCGCGCAGGCACGAATCGCCGAGAGGGCTCGGCTCCTACAGCGCACAACTCGGCTGCGCGAGCAAACGCCTCTTCAAAGCAGCCGGAAGGCCAGCACGGCCACCAGCGTCGCGGGCGTGGCTGCGGCCAGCAGACCCAGGGGGTGGATGGTGTGGTCGCTGAACTTGTCTTTTAGGATGGCCACGCCCGCCGGGTTGGGCGCATTCGCAATCACGGTCAGGCCCCCTCCTGTGACCGCACCGGCCACCAGCGCCACCTGGAATTCGGTGCTCAGCCCTTCCACCAGTGAGCCCAGGTAAGTCAGCGCCGCGTTGTCGGTGATGGCCGTGAGCAGTGTGGCGCCAAAGAACACCGTGGTGTCGTTCATGCCCAGCAGCAGCGGCTCGAGCCACCAGCGCTGCAG
>CANGYC010000255.1 GCA_947457975.1 Comamonadaceae bacterium
ATCATGGAAGGCCATGGGCGCTTGACCACCAAAATGCCGCCTTGGCCGTTGGGCATGTCGCCACCCTGCTCGTCGACGATGGCCGCGGCAATGCCCGGCAGCGGCAGCGTGCAGGAGCCCGGCACCAGGGGCGTGGCGCCCGGCAGCGGCGTGATCATGTGGCCGCCCGTCTCGGTCTGCCAGAAGGTATCGACGATGGGGCAGCGCTCGCCGCCCACGTTCTTGTGGTACCACATCCAGGCTTCCGGGTTGATGGGCTCGCCCACCGAGCCCAGGATGCGCAGGCTGCTCAGGTTGGAGGCGCTGGGGTGCACCTTGGGGTCGGCGTCGGCGGCCTTGATGAGCGAGCGGATGGCTGTGGGGGCGGTGTAGAACACGCTGACCTTGTGGCGCTCAATCATCTGCCAGAAGCGGCCGGCGTCTGGGTAGGTGGGCACGCCCTCGAACACCACCTGGGTGGCGCCGGCCACCAAGGGGCCGTAGGCCACGTAGGTGTGGCCGGTGATCCAGCCGATGTCGGCGGTGCACCAGAAAACGTCGGTGGGCTGGATGTCAAAAGTCCAGTCCATGGTCATCTTGGCCCACAGCAAATAGCCGCCGGTGGAATGCTGCACGCCCTTGGGCTTTCCCGTGGAGCCAGAGGTGTAGAGGATGAACAGCGGATGCTCGGCGCCCACGAACTCGGGCTCGCAGGTGCTGGGCTGGCTGGCAACCAGTTCGTGCATAAAACGGTCGCGGCCAGCGACCATGTTCACGGCGGTGGTGGTGCGCTGATAGACCACCACGTTCTTCACGCACTCGCAACCGCCCAGGGCGAAGGCTTCGTCGACGATGGATTTGAGGGGCAGTTCCTTGCCGCCGCGCATCTGGAAATTGGCAGTAATGACCGCCACGGCGCCTGCGTCCTGAATGCGCTCCTGCAGGCTCTTGGCCGAAAAGCCGCCAAACACCACGGAGTGGGTGGCGCCGATGCGGGCGCAGGCCTGCATGGCCACCACGCCTTCAATGGTCATGGGCATGTAGATGACCACGCGGTCACCCTTTTTCACGCCCATGCCGCGCAGGGCGTTGGCAAACTGGCAGACCTTGGCGTGCAGTTCCTTGAAGGTGACTTCCGTGACCTTGCCGTCATCGGCCTCAAAAATGATGGCCTTGCGGTTTTCCGTGGGCGTGCCGAGGTGGCGATCCAGGCAGTTGTAGGAGGCGTTGAGATCGCCGTCGGCGAACCACTTGTAGAAGGGCTTGTTGGACTCGTCCAGCACCTGGGTGAAAGGCTTCTTCCAGAGCAGGTTTTCACGGGCGCGCTTGGCCCAGAAGCCCTCCAGATCGGTGTCGGCTTCCTTGCACAGGGCCTCGTAGGCGGCCATGCCGGAAATGCGGGCCGCCTGCGTGATTGCCGCGGAAGGGGGAAACACGCGGTTTTCAACCAAGGTGGACTCGATGGCGGACGCGGAAGCACTCATGGGCCTTGTCTCCTCTGGGGGTCAATGTAACGGGACTGAAACTGTCAGCGGAGGCACTTACAAGCCACTGACTGTCCTCTACCTTACCAATGCCATGGCCCCTCCGGCAATCGGGCCAAGCCCTACAATTTGAGCTTCAATGCGCCGGCCCTGGCTGGCGCGTCTCTGCCGTTTCCCCCTACGAGCCCCCCATGTCCGACCAGCCCCAACGCACCTCGCGGGCCCTGCGCCCCATTCCCAACTTGATTTTTGCCAGCCGTTGGCTGCAGTTGCCGCTCTACCTTGGCCTGATCGTGGCCCAGGGCGTCTACGTCTATCACTTCCTGGTGGAGCTGGTCCACCTCGTCGAGGCGGTGTTTGGCAGCCAGGCGGCACTGCAGGCCCTGGTCACGAGCATTGGCTACAAGTCCGACGTGCAGCTCAACTCGCTCAACGAGACCGTCATCATGCTGGTGGTGCTGGCGCTCATTGACGTGGTCATGATCTCCAACCTGCTCATCATGGTGATTGTTGGCGGCTACGAGACCTTTGTGAGCCGCATGGAGCTCGAAGGCCACCCGGACCAGCCCGAATGGCTCAGCCACGTGAATGCCTCGGTGCTCAAGGTCAAGCTGGCCACGGCCATCATCGGCATCAGCTCCATCCACCTGCTCAAGACCTTCATCAACGCGGCCAACTACGACCTCAAGGTGCTGATGTGGCAGACCATCATCCACATCGTCTTCCTGCTGAGCGCCCTGGCCATCGCGCTGACCGACCGGCTGATGTCGCACAACTCCAGCGACCCACACTGAGCCGCACTAGCCCGGCTGCGTCATGCGCCGGGCATCCACCCACGCCTCGAACTGCTGGTCGCTGACCAGGCCTGAGTCCAAAGCCGCCTCGCGCAAGGAGCAGCCGCGCTGGTGCGCCGCCTTGGCAATCTGCGCGGCCTGGTCGTAACCGAGGTGGGGCGAGAGAGCCGTCACCAGCATCAGCGAGCGCTCCAGCAGCTCGGCGATGCGTGGGCGATTGGGCTCGATCCCCCGCACGCAATGCACATCGAAACTGCGCATGCCGCCGGCCAGCAGGCGCACGCTCTGCAGAAAGTTGTGCGCCATCATGGGCCGGAACACGTTGAGCTCGAAGTGACCGCTGGCACCGCCCAGGTTGATGGCCACGTCGTTGCCAAACACCTGGCAGCACACCATGGTGAGCGCCTCACTCTGCGTCGGGTTGACTTTGCCGGGCATCATGGATGAGCCCGGCTCGTTTTCCGGCAGATGCAGCTCCCCCAGGCCGCAGCGCGGACCGCTCGCCAGCCAGCGGATGTCATTGGCGATTTTCATCAGGCTGGCCGCCAGGCCCTTGAGCGCGCCATGGCCCTGCACCAGCGCATCGGATGCGGCCAGGGCCTCGAACTTGTTGGGCGCCGACACAAAAGGCAGGCCCGTCAGGCGCGCCACCTCGGCCGCAACCCGCTCACCAAAGCCCAGGGGCGCATTGAGCCCCGTGCCCACGGCTGTGCCGCCCAGGGCCAGCTCCTGCAGGTGCGCCAGGCTGGCCTCGATGGCCCGCGCGGCGTAGCCCAGCTGCGCCGCATGGCCCGAGAACTCCTGACCCAGGGTCACGGGGGTGGCGTCCTGCAGGTGCGTACGTCCGACCTTGACCAGCTCGGCATGCTCGGCCGCCTTCTGCGCGAAGCTGGCCTGCAGTGCCTTGAGCGCCGGCAGCAGCTGCTGGCACAAGCCCTGCACCGCGGCCAGATTCATGGCCGAGGCAAACACGTCATTGGACGACTGGCCGCGGTTGACCTCGTCATTCGGATGCACGCGCCGGTGCAGGCCCCGCTCGCCGCCCAGCAGCTCGCTGGCGCGGTTGGCCAGCACCTCATTGACATTCATGTGCGTCTGCGTGCCCGAGCCGGTCTGCCACACGCGCAGCGGAAAGGCATCTGCGTGATGGCCGGCCAGCAGCTCGTCGGCGGCAGCGATGAGGGCCATGGCCTTGTCCCCCGGCAGCAAGCCCAGGGCCAGGTTCACCTCAGCGGCCGCCCGCTTGATGAGCACCAGCGCCCGGATCAGCTCCGGCGCGGTCTGTTCGGTCGAGATGTCGAAGTGCTCCAGCGAGCGCTGGGTTTGCGCGCCCCAGAGGCAGGACGTCGGCACATGGATGTCGCCGAAGCTGTCTCGCTCCAGTCGGTGGCCCTCCTGGGCAGGCTGGTCCTTGGCCATGTCAGGTCCCTGTTGAGTTAACTGTCAAAATACGGCTGGGACCACGCTAGCAAAGCCGAATGCGGTTTGCCAGCGGCGCCCTCC
>CANGYC010000256.1 GCA_947457975.1 Comamonadaceae bacterium
GGTCGTGTCATGTACTGGCTCTCCGCTAGACCGTCCCGGCCGGCTGTCCCGGGGGGGAACGTTTCAGATTAGCAAGGAGCTTGCCAATCTCCTCACCAGGCAGGGCTGTCACCCTGGCGCACCCGGGATCGGCCTTAGGAAGGTGCGCAGGGCCTTGAATGAGCGCGCCGGCCAGGCGAGTCCTCAAGGCGGCGCTGCACCGGGATGGTGCCAATAGCGGCGTTCCTGCCAGCGCAGGCAGTCGATGCGCGCCGGCTCCGCACTGCGCCAGGTCGCGGCGCCGCAGCGGGGCGTGATCACGACCTTGATGCCTCGGGCCTGGTAGCGCGCCATGACCTCGGGCGCAGGATGCCGGAAGCGGTTGCGGTAGCCGGCCTGCACCACCGCCACGCGCGGCTGCACCGCATCGAGAAAGGCGGCACTGGAGGAGGTCTTGCTGCCGTGGTGCGGCACCAGCAGCCAGTCGGCCCGCAGGTCGGCGCGCTGCAGCAAAGCCTGCTCCTGGGCGGCCTCGAGGTCGCCGGTCAGCAGGGCCACCTGCGCGCCGGCCTGCACCCGCAACACGCAGCTGCGCGCATTCGGACGCACGAGCGTGTCCAGGTCGGCGCGGGTCGGGTGCAGGAACTCGAAATCCACCCCGTCCCAACGCCAGCTCAGGCCAGCTTCGCAGAGTTTGGCCTGCCCTGGGGTCAGCCCCGGCAGGCCCGGGTGCGCCTCAAAGGACGCCACCAACCCGGCCTGGGGCTGGCTGGCCCGCACGGCAGCCGCACCGCCCGTGTGGTCGCTGTCCTGGTGGCTGAGAACCAGCAAATTCAGGCGCTCGCCCAGGGCGCGCAGCGCCGGCACCAGCACGCGGTGGCCGGCATCGCTTTCGCGCGAGTAGCGCGGGCCGGCGTCGTAGAGCAGGCTGTGGCTGGCCGTGCGCACCAGCACCGCCGAGCCCTGGCCCACGTCCAGGGCCAGCAGCTCCATCTGGCCGGGGGCCGGTCGCGGCGGTGACCAGCACAGCACGGGCAGCAGGAGCGGCAGTCCGAGCAGGCGCACCGACCAGGGCCAGCGCATGACCAGCAGCAGACCACCCATCACCCCAGCCACTGCGCACCACAGAGGTGCAGCCGGGCGAAACCACACCGCAGCGGGCCAGGCGGCCAGGGGTGTGAGGAAGGCCATGAGCCACTCCACACCGAGGGCCGCCGCCGACCACAGCGCAGGCACCATCAGGCCCAGCAAAGCCAGGGGCGTGACCAGCCAGGTGACCCAGGGAATGGCCAGGGCATTGGCCAGCAGCCCCACCACGGAGACCTGCTGAAACAAGAGCAAGCTCAGGGGGGTGAGCGCCACCGTGATGACGGCCTGCTCCCAGCCCAGCGCCATGCCCGCCTGCTTCAAACGCACCAACATGGAGCGCTCATCCGCTCGGGGCAGCTCTGCATCACGCCGCCGCTGGTCTGAGGCCAGCAACACACCGACGGCCACGAAGGACAACCAGAAGCCCGCCTGCAGCAGCGCCCAGGGGTCGACGGCCACCACCACGCCCATGGCCAGCAGCCAGACCTGCGGCCAGGGCCAGCGCCGACCGCTTTGCTGCAGCAGCACCGCCACCGCCAGCATCCAGACCGTGCGCTGGGCCGGCAGCCCCCAGCCGGAGAACAAGGCATAGGCCCCTGCCAACAGCAAGCCGCCCCAGGCGCCGGCGCGGTGCGCTGGCAGCCAGAGACAGCAGGCGGGGCTCCAGCGGGCAGAAGCTTGCCACAGGGCCTGCAACACGCGCGAGGCCAGCCAGGCGAACAAGGTGATGTGCAGGCCCGAGATGCTCATCAGGTGGGCCACGCCGGTGGCCCGGAACACATCCCAGTCGGCCCGCTCAATGGCCGCCTGGTCACCCATCACCAGGGCCGCCACGACGCCGGCCAGAGCCCGGGCGGGCACCTGGGCCAGGATGGCCGCGCGCACCGTCTGACGCCAACCGTCCACCGACCAGGGCGCGGCCTCCAGGCGCTGAGGGGGCGGGTCGCGCAGGCCATTGCGCACGTAGCCCACGGCCTGCAGGCCCTGCTCCCACAGCCACAGCTCCTGGTCAAAGCCGTGGGGGTTGCGCGGCCCATGCGGGGCCTTCAGGCGCACCGTCATCTGCCAGCGCTCGCCCGACACGAGTGAGGCAGGCTGCCGGGCCGATTCGGTGTCGTCACCGGCCTGCATGCCGCTGGCCTGGCGCGGGGCGTACCAGGCCAGCAGGATCTGCGGCGGCAGGCGCACGGCCTGGCCGTCGAACTCGGCGCGCTCCACCCTAAGGCGAAAGCGCAGCATCTGCGCCCCAGGCTGCGGCAGGCCCTGGACGCGCCCCACCACCAGGAGATCGCGGCCCTCCCATTCGGGCGCCAGTTGCTGCGCCAGCTGGCTGCTGGCCCGCCAGCCGGTGCTGCCACAGCCTAGCAGCGCCGATGCCACCATCGCCCACAGCAGCCCGCGCTGACGCGCGACCACCATGGCGCCTAAGAGGCCGCCAGCGGCGCAGGCCCCGGCATACACCTGCCAGGGCTGCAGATGGGCTTGCTGCAGTTGCAGGGACACACCCGCCAGCCCACCCAGCAGCCAGGCGGTGGGCGAGCGGATACTCAGGAAGACGGTGATCATGTGCGGGCGTCGCCAGGTCAGTGGCGCGGCTCTTGCTAACCCCTTTGCATGAGGTCATGGCTCCACATGCCGGCCAGCCGATGAGCTCAGGCCAGTATGGCAAGGCCCTGCACGCGGTGCGACGGCCTTTACACATTCAAAGAAAAGAGTCGAAGTGTCCATCCACGTCGCACTGAACCACGTTACCCACTACGCCTATGACCGCCTGGTCAGCCTGGGCCCGCAGGTGGTGCGGCTGCGTCCGGCTCCGCACAGCCGCACGCGGGTGCTGTCTTACGCCCTCAAGATCGAGCCGGGGGAACACTTCATCAACTGGCAGCAGGACCCCTTTGCCAACTACCAGGCCCGGCTGGTATTTCCGGAGCCAACCCGTCAGTTCAAGGTCACGGTGGACCTGGTGGCCGAGATGGCGGTCTACAACCCCTTCGATTTTTTCCTCGAGCCGCATGCGGAAAAGGCGCCCTTCACCTATGCCAAGGCCCAGGCGCAAGACCTGGCCCCTTACTTGGCACCGGCGCCCCTGGGTCCGCAGCTGCGCGCCTACATGGCCGGCATCGACCGCAGCGCCCGGCCCACCGTGGACTTTCTGGTGGCGCTGAACCAGAAGCTGCAGTCCGACATCCGCTACCTCATCCGCATGGAGCCGGGCGTGCAGACGCCGGAAGAAACGCTCACACTGCGCTCGGGCTCCTGCCGCGACAGCAGCTGGCTGCTGGTGCAGGTGCTCAGGCAACTCGGGCTGGCGGCCCGCTTTGTCTCGGGCTACCTGATCCAGCTCAAGGCCGATGTCAAAGCCCTGGACGGCCCCAGTGGCGCCGATGCCGACTTCACCGACCTGCACGCCTGGTGCGAGGTGTTCCTGCCGGGCGCCGGCTGGATCGGGCTGGACCCGACCTCGGGCCTGTTTGCCGGCGAAGGCCACATCCCCCTGGCCTGCACGCCCGAGCCTTCGAGCGCCGCCCCGGTGGAAGGCGGCGTGGGCAAATGCGAGGTGAGTTTTTCGCACCACATGGCGGTGCAGCGCATTCACGAATCACCGCGCGTGACCCAGCCCTACACCGAAGACCAGTGGCAGCAGGTCCTGGCACTGGGCGAGCAGGTGGACCGCGATCTGGACACGCAC